>NZ_JASERH010000036.1:0-32531 GCF_030766975.1 Streptomyces sp. KL116D
GTGTGCTTTGGATTTCGGCCCTCAATTGGGTGTTTAACCGTTTTCGCATTTATCGTGAAACGCTCTGCATTTTCGTCGCCGCTTCACCCTGCGGCGCATCTGCTCGGCTCCAGGATGTGGCGAGCGCGAGGCGTCACCACGGCCCTGGACCTCCCAGGCGTCGGGACCGCTCGGTGTCGAGGACGCCGGAGCGGGAGCGTTACCGATCAGACTTGCGGTCCAGGCGGTCCTTGACCTGGCGGGCGGTGACCTTGCGGGTCCTTGACGGCCGACTTGGCGGCCCGCGCCCCGCTCGTGCCACCGGCCGAGCGAGCGGCGAGGTGTTGGCAGCGAAATCTGGTCCATGGAGATGGCCGGCTGGTCCACCGTGATGAGCGGCAGCGCGACCGGAGTTCTCCGTGTCGGCCAGGGTCTCGCCGATCATGATGTCCGGGATGCCGGCACGGCGGCGCAGATGTCACCGCCCGCGACCTCGGCGGGGCTTGCGGGTGAGCGCCTCGGTCATCATCAGCCGGTGGATGCGGACGTTCTGGATCGTCCTGTCGCGCTTGATCCACGCGACGGTCTGGCCCTTGCGCAGCTCGCCCTGCTCGACGCGAGCAGCGCGATGCGGCCGAGGAAGTTGTCGGCGTCCAGGTTCGTGACGTGCGCCTGAGGGGGGCCTCTCGTCGTACGTCGGGAGCCGGGACGTGCTCCAGGATCGTGGAGAAGAACCAGGTTGGTGGGTCGCCAGGGATGGTGCCGTCGAGCCGGCTTGGTCAGCGACGCGATGCCGTCACGGCGCACGCGTAGACGATCCGGGAACTCGATCTGCTCCTCGTCCCGCGTCCAGGTCGAGGAGAAGAGGTCGTACGTCTCGTTGACTGACCTCGTCCGATCCTGAAGTCAGGCGTTCAATCTTGTTGGTCTGAGAAGATCTGCGGGAGGCTGCTGCTGGAGCGCCTTGCGGAGCTGAAGCAGGTCTGCGGGGCGGACCTCAGGCAATCACAGCAGGACCACCGCGTCGACCATCGACAGACCGCGCTCGACGCTCGCCACCGAAGTCGGCGTGGCCCGGGGTGTCGATGATGTTGATCGTGATGACGTGCGCGCCATCCTTCGGGTGGTACTTGACCGCCGTGTTCTTGGCCAGGATCGTGATGCCCTTCTCACGCTCCAGGTCATTCGAGTCCATCATGCGATCGTCAGGCGACTCGGCGGCGTGCTGCGCGGCGAAGGAGCCGGCCTGCTTGAGCATGGCGTCGAGCGTGGTCGTCTTGCCGTGGTCGACGTGAGCAGCGACAAATGGCGACGCGTTTCGGATGTAACATGGCGCGTGGCCATATTGCGGCATACTCCAGGTGAGTGGACGGCTGCGTACCGTCGTGATACGCGCCCTGCCGGAGCTGGACACGCCACGGCCTTACCCCATGGTACGTGGCTTGACGGGTGGGGGCCTGCCGAGGCTCCTCAGGGAGGTGGGAGTGAGCCGCACAGCAGGGAAAAACCACCAGGTCAACGGGTATAACGAACCTTGCCCGCCGGGTGGAGCCGGCGGGCAAAGGGAGACCGACTCGATCTGCAGGCTAAAAAGATCTTCTCAGGCGGCCGCATGCGGGCTCCTCCGCGCGGAAGCTACGAGGCCGGTCGACGGGGACCCTGACGGCGGACGGCTTCGCGGCTTCGGTAGCCGATGTCCTCGGCCTCCGGCTCCTGGAACCCGAAAGGCCCCGGCGTTGGCCAGATCCGGCCGGGCGGCGACCAGCTCAGGCCGCTGGTAGAGCGGGATGGAGCCGGCCGCGGCCACAGATCCGGGCGTCGGCGTGCTTCACCAGACCGCTCCTCTCGTCAGGCGTCCGAGAAGGCGCCGCCGATGGCCTGGTCGAAGAGCTGGTCGGTGTGGTGCGGTGCTGCGGCGGGTGTAGTTCTGCTCGGCGGTGAGCGAACCAGTCGGCCGAGCCGGGATCGGCTTGGCGTAGATGGGGCGGGCGTCGGTGGCCGGGTAGGCCGAGGCGGAGCCACGGTGAGAGCGCCAGGTCGTACCCGGCCCGGGACGCGATGTGGTCCTTGAAGTAGCTCTCGTCGTCGACCTTCATGACGCGTCCGTGCGGATGCCGATCTTCTCCAGCATGCGCGTGATCCGGTCGGCGACCGTGCGCAGCTGCTCAGGCCCCGGTCCCGACAGGACTGCAGCGACGCAGCGTCGGCGGCTGCCGTCCTTGGCGAGCAGGCCCAGCCGCGGCGCCGGCCGGAGCGGCCGTGCCCGCTCGAGGCGTACGCGCCGGGGCGCCGCCCTGCTTCGCGTACCGCTTGGCGTCGCTCTTGAAGCTCCGGCCCGCGTGCTCCTTCTTCTCGGCGCGCTTCTCGGCGCTCTTGGAAGTGCGACTTCTCCTTGTCGGCGGCGCGCGAGCATCAGCGCGTCGGCCTGGTGCAGGCGCCGCGTACTGGGCGGCTGCGACGGGTTCGAGGGCCGACGCGGCGGCGGCGCGTGGTCGGCGGGCTTCTGGTCGTCCTCGCCCGACGTAGTCGCCGCCGGAGTCGTCGGAGTCCTCCGCGGACGCCGCGTCGCGGTCGGCCTCGCTGCCCCGTCGTCTTCGGCTTCTCCTTCTTCTTCTCCGTGATCGGGCCGCCCGGCGTCCAGCCCGCCTCGGCGAGCGCAGCGCCTGGGCCTCCGCCGTGTCCTGGTCGCCGAGCGCGTCGCTGTTGTCGGTGTAACCGTCCTGCCCGGCGAGAGGGCGAGGTGGTTGTCGGCGGTGTGCACCAGCAGGCCGAGGCGGCGAGGACGGACTCGGCGAGCTGGGTCGCGGTCAGGGCGCGGGCGACGGCGCGGCGCACGCGCTCGTCGGCGAGGGGGGCCCTCGGAGCCGTTCAGGGCGAGCTGGGTGTAGGCGGTTCGAGGGACTTGCGGACCTGGAAGCCGTGCAGGTTCGCCTGTTCCGCGGCGTACTTTGTGATCGCCTTGCAGGTCTTCTCGCGCGCGGCGATCTCCCCGTCGGCGGCCTCCTCGTCGTCGCCGTGCACGATCGCCCAGGAGCGCAGCGCCTGCTCCGAGGGTGAAGTTCGCGCCGGGCCGTGGGCGAACGGGCCCAGGCGCCTCTTGTCGCAGGGCCGCGTACGCGATGCGGTCGGCGCCGCCCGCGTCGAGGTCGGCCAGGTCGAGCTTGTCGGCGGCGAGCGCGGCGGCCCGCTGGGCGCAGGACGGCGCTCAGGACGAGCTTGTCGAGACTTGGCGGGGCAGGCCCCACCAGCGCGGGTTGCGCTCAAGGGGTGCACCTGCTGGTCGCCGCGGTCGACCTACTGTCGATGGCGAACGGGCCCTGCGTGACCTTGAGCTTGCGGCGCGCCCTCGTTGAAGTTGTCCGGCGTCCCCATGACGTCGCTTGGGGTACAGCGGCGAGAACAGGGCGCGCCAGTCCGCGTACGGCTTGGAGAACGTGACCCGGCTACTTCGAGGTCGTCGGCGCCGCGCTCGATCTTTCTCGATGCGGTCGTAGCCCGCGTTGCTGGGCCGTCCAGTACGCGGAGTCCTTGCCGGACCAGGGCACGCCACTGGGCGGCGAAGTCAGCGCGCCGATCTCCCGGCCGTCGCTCCGCACCGCCTGCTGGTTCAGCTTGTACAGCACGACCTGCTTGGGCTCGGTCTCGATGACCTCGGCCTTCTCCAGGTAGTCGGCGTCGCGCTGGGGCCGGCCCTGGGCGTCGAGCCCGGAACATCGCCGGGAGGACCCGCGCCGGTGATCCGGCCGGTGCCCGCGTCGGCGTCGGCCTGGAGGCGTTGAGCGTCTGCGGCACGGCGTCGATCGCCCACCGCAGGAGTGCCGCCGTCGCTTGAGCTGGGCGCGGGCGGCGGGAGCGATGTCCTGGCCGGCGGAGGGGTGCTGGACTCGTCGTCGGCGCCGCACCCGCGAGGCGGTCACGGCGAGGGCACCGCTCACGGAAACGCGGCCGAGCGGGCGGCTGCGCCTGGGCGCCTGGGGGTTGGGTGCATCTCGGCGTCTACCTCCGGTGCTGGCCGGTTGATCACGTTTGGCGGTATATGTCGTTGATCCATCCATCGGCCAACTGAAGGATCGCTCCCACGATCCCGCGACGCTTCCCGGCGTGCCTCCCACAACACTCGTGCGAGGAAGCCCAATGTAAGGAAGCTGTCCGGCGCGGCTCTAAGACTCCGTCTGCGGGCCGACGGGACTCCTCGCGCAGTTCCCCGCGCCCCCTCAAAGACCGACGGCGTCTGCCGGACTGGTGATTCGTCGCGGGCTGCGGGTCGGTGGGGCTTCGCGCGCCGTTCCCCGCCCCTGGGCGTCTGCCGGACTGGTGATTCGTCGCGGGCCGCGGGTCGGTGGGAGCTTCTCGCGCCGTTCCCCGCGCCCCTCAAAGACCGACCGCGTCTGCCGGGCGGGGCTTTCGTCGCGGGCTGCAGGTCGGTGGGGCTTCTCGCGCCGTTTCCCCGCCCCCTGAGGCATGCGGCTTCGCCGCAGCCCCATCAGGCGACCCTGGGACGGCGCACGGAGTGCGCCTGTTTCGGGGCGCAGGGAACTACGCGAGCAACCACGACGAGACCCGCAGACGAAGAACCAGCCGCCACACGGCAGGCGATCAGGGCGCCCAGGGAGCTACGCAACAGCTGCAACGGGGCCCGCGGACGAAGAACCGGCCGCCCGGAGGCGCGGGCGCGGGGCGTGACTTCCCGCTTCAGCAATCCGCGGATCCCTTCACAAACAGCAATGTGACGCGCGACACTCGCAGGCGCGCCTAGACATCTCCCGCCGCACCAGCGGAAGTGAGGGCAAGCCATGTCCATGAACGACGACCTGACGGCCCATTCAGCGCTGCGTGGACGACCTCGCACGAGCCGTGGGCCGCATCCAGCCCCAGCTCGACGGCGGACTGCGCCGCGTCCGCGCCGACACCGACCACCTGCGCGAGAGCGTGGCCCTGCTGCGCGCGACCGCCGCCGCCGAAACAGCACCCCCGCCGCACCGAGAACCTCGTGACCGATCGACACCCCGTACGACAGCTCCCTGGCTGGACGGACTCCCGGACGACGAGGGCTCGGCGCGCAGGACCGGCACGCCTGACGCACACCCGGCCAGTCGCTTCGAGCGGAGGGCTTCCTTGGCCACCGGCACGGAACCCACCAGTACCGAAACCCTACCGAGCGGCACCGGCGTCCGAAGCCGGACCCGTGCCGCGATCGCCACGCCATCTGCGCACGGACCGCTGGTGGCTGGCCCCGGCCACGACCGCCGCGGGCCTGTTCGCCTTCGTCGTGTACTCGACGTGGCGGGCCTTCGCGAACGCGGACTACTACGCGGCCCCGTGCGTGTCCCCGTTCTACTCGCCGTGTCTCGCGGAGAACTGCGAGCCCATGCGGCACGGCCCCAACTGGGAGATCTTCGGCAGCTGGTGGGGCCTGTCCCCACGCTGCTCATCCTGATCTTCCCGCTCGGCTTCCGGCTGACCTGCACTACTACCGCAAAGGGCCTACTACCGCGGCTTCTGGGCGTCGCCGCCGGCCTGCGCGGTGGCCGAGCCGCACAAGAAGTACAGCGGTGAGACAGAAGTTCCCGCTGATCCTGCAGAACGTCCACGAGTACTTTGCTTCTACGCCGCCGTACTCGTGGCCTGCATCCTCACGTACGACACCGTGCTCGCCTTCACGCGACAGAGCACTACGAGTGGGAGCCACATGGGCCTCGGCACGCTCGTGTTCCTGGTCAACATCACGTGATCAGGCGTACACGATCTCCTACCACTCGATGCGACATCATCGGCGGCCGGCTCAAAGCACTTCTCGAAACACCCGTGCGCTATCGCCTCTGGGGCTGGGTCGGCAAAGCTGAACGCCCGTCACATGCTGCTCGCCTGGGCCTCGTTGGTGAGCGTGGCGGTCGCCGGCTCTACGTGTACCTGAGTCGCGTCCGGCGCCTTCGACGATCGAGGTTGTTCTGATGACTGTGGTGGGCGGCAGCAGTGGGATGTTGTCGTGGTGAGGAGGCCAGTGGCGCCGGACTGCGGGCGGCGATCGGGCGCGCGAGCAAGTGCTCGTACCGCCGTGATCTGCAAGTCCCTGTTCGGCAAGGCCCATACGGTGATGGCGGAGGGCGGCATCGCGGCCGCCATGGGCAACGTGAACTCCGGGGACAACTGGCAGGTCCACTTCCGCGACACGATGCGCGGCGGCAAGTTCCTCAACCAGTGGCGGATGGCCGAGCTGCACGCGACCGGGCACCGACCGCGTCTGGGAGCTGGAGACCTGGGGCGCCCTCTTCGACCGGACGAAGGACGGGCGGATCTCACAGCGCAACTTCGGCGGACACGGGTACCCGCGCCTCGCGCACGTCGGCGACCGCACCGGCCTCGAACTCATCCGCACGCTCCAGCAGAAGATCGTGGCGCTGCAGCAGGAGGGACAAGAAGGAGTTCAGGGACTACGAGGCGCGCCTGAAGGTCTTTCAGGAGTGCACCGTCACACGGAGTGTTGAAGGACGACGAGGGCCAGGTCTCCGGCGCCTTCTGCTACGAGCGGGAGAGCGGACGGTTCTTCTGTCCTGGAGGCGCCGAGCGTCGTCCTCGCCACCGGCGGCATCAGCAGAAGTCCTTCAAGGTGACGTCGAACTCCTGGGAGTACACCGGCGACGGGCACGCGCTCGCGCTGCTCGCCGGGGCTCGCTGCTGAACATGGGTTCGTGCGGTTCCATCCGACCGGCATGGTCTGGCCGCCGTCGGTGAAGGGCATCCTCGTCACCGAGTCCGTGCGCGGCGACGGCGGGTGCTCAAGAACTCCGAGGGCAAGCGGTTCATGTTCGACTACATCCCCCGACGTCTTCAAGGAGAAGTACGCGGAGTCGGAGGCCGAGGGCGACCGCTGGTACGACGACCCGGACCACAACCGGCGGCCCCCGAACTGCTGCCCCGCGACGGGTCGCCCGGGCCATCAACGCCGAGGTGAAGGCCGGGCGCGGATCGCCGCACGGCGGGTGTTCCTCGACGTGTCGGCAGGATGCCGGCCGAGGGTGATCCGGCGCCGGCTGCCGTCCATGTACCACCAGTTCAGAGCTGGCGGACGTCGACATCACGGCCGAGGCCATGGAGGTCAGGCCGACCTGCCGCTACGTGATGGGCGGCATCGCGGTCGACTCGGACACCGCCGCCGCCCGCGGCGTCCCGAGGCTCTTCGCGGCCGGCGAGGTGGCCGGCGGGATGCACCGGCTCCAACCGGCTCGGCGGCAACTCCCTCTCGGACCTGCTGGTGTTCGGCCGGCGGGCCGGGCTGCACGCGGCGACGCACGCCGCCGCGGCAGCCGACCGGCCGGCCGTGTCCGGGCTGCAGATCGACACCGCGGCGGCCGGGCGCTGCGCCCCTTCTCGGCCGAGGGGCCCGGGAGGAGGGCACCGTCCCCGAAAGCCCGTACACGCTGCACCAGGAACTCCAGCAGACCATGAACGACCTGGTCGGCATCATCCGCCGCGAGGCCGAGATGGAGGGAGGCGCTGCGCAAGCTCGCGGACCTGCGGGTGCGGGCGCGGCGGGCCGGGGTCGAGGGCACCGGCAGATTCAACCCGGCTGGCACCTCGCGCTCGACCTGCGCAACATGCCGCTGGTCAGCGAGTGCGTCGCGCGCGCCGCCCTGGAGCGCACGGGTCCCGCGGCGGCCACACCCGGGAGGACCACGGGGCGATGGACCGGGACTGGCGCCGGATCAATCTGCTGTGCCAACTCCGGGACCCCACGGGCGGGTTGGCGGCCACGGATCCGGTGCGCGGTCAGATCAGCCTGCGCCGGGAGACCACCGAGCCCATCCGCCCCCGACCTGCTCGCCCTCTTCGAGAAGGAGGAGCTGGTGAAGTACCTGGCCGAAGAGGAGCTTTTCGAGTGACCGCGACCGCGAGCGCGTACGAGGCGCACTTCAGGGTGTGGCGGGGTGACGTCGGCGGCGGCGGCCTCGGAGGACTTCGAGGTCGAGGTGAACGAGGGCGAGGTCGTCCTCGACATCATCCACAGGCTGCAGGCGACGCAGGCCCCCGACCTGGCGGTCCGCTGGAACTGCAAGGCGGGCAGAGTGCGGTTCGTGCTCGGCCGAGATCAACAGGCGGCCGCGCCTGATGTGCACTGACCCGGATGTCGGTGTTCGGCCGGGAGGGACGTCATCACGGTGACGCCGCTGCATGCGTTCCCCCGTCGTCCGGGACCTCGTCACCGACGTCGGGTTCAACTACACGAAGGCCCGCGAGGTGCCGCCTTCGTGCCGCCGCAGGGGGTCGGGCCGGGCGGTACCGGATGATGCAGGAGGACGTCGACCGGTCGCAGGAGTTCCCGCAAGTGCATCGAGTGCTTCCTGTGCCAGGACACCTGCCACGTGGTGCGTGACCACGGAGAACAAGCCGCGTTCGCCGGTCCGCGGTTCCTGATGCGGGTCGCGGAGCTCGACATGCATCCGCTGGACGCCGCGGCCGACTCCGGCCTCGACCGCAAGACCACGGCGCAGGACGAGCACGGCCTCGGCTACTGCAACATCACCAAGTGCTGCACGGAGGTCTGCCCGGAGGGCATCAAGATCACGGACAACGCGCTGATCCCCCTCAGGAGCGGGCCGCCGACCGGAAGGCACGACCCGGTGGTCTGGCTGGGCAACAAGATCAGGCGCCGCAAGCGAGTAGGACCGTCCCCGGCCCCCCTTGTCATGCCCGCGTGCCAGACTGCCGCGCATGCGGATGGTGACCCTGAGGTACGTGGTGCCGGTGCTCGTCAGAGTGCTGGGCACGGAGAGCGTGTGTCGTGCGGCGCCGGGGACGACTCGGAGAACGGCGGCGGGCGGGGGCTGACGGCGGCGCTGTCCGCGGTGCCCCCGTCGGCGGCCGGGCAGGTCGTCACATACACGGACGTCACGGCAGCGCGCCGGCTCGTCGGCACGGGCAGGAAGGTGTACCGGTCGCTGGACGGCTACGGGATCATCAGGCTGACCGGCCGTCCCTACACCGCCGATGCGCGTGCGGCCCTCCTACGGCTTCGACGGGAAGGACGTGGCGACCTCGCTCCTGCTGAGCAATGGCCACGGCCAGCGGCTCACCGGCGACTTCGACGTGGCCGCGGTGCGCGCCCGCGATGACGAAAGCGCGGCTACCGGGCGACGGACGACGACGGCGCCGTCCGGCTGCGCAAGAAGGGGCAGGCCGACGTCGACGTGTCAGCTCGGCGCACCACGAAGCTGACCGACGACGCGGTCCCGCTCCCGCTCGACCCGCCGGACCGCGCCGTGACGGACGACGCCGCGTATCGGAAGGCCGTCGACTGCCTGGGCGACGACGTGTGCGGGCGTCCCTGTACGGAAGCGCGCCGCGTACCGCAAGCAGGGCGTCACCCTGCTCGGCATCGGCAGCCGCGCGAAGACCGCCGCCGCCCCGACGGAGACGCCCTCCCCGTCGTGACCCCGTCCGCGGCGGCCGCGGAGAAAGGTGGCCGGCAAAGCTCCGCGGGAGAGACGGCGGCGGGCGAGCGGTTCGCCGGTTCGAAGGTGACGGTCGGCGACGGCGGCACGGTCGTCTCCATGACGTGGAAGAACAGCACGGAGTCGGGCATGCGCCCCGGCGACCAGGACGCACCGGCAGGCTGGCCCAGACTGCTGCTGTGGCCCTGACCCGGTGGGACCCTGAGCCGGTGGGGCCTGAGCCGAGGGTAAGCCCTGAGCCGGTGGGGCCCTGAGCCGGGTGGGGCCCTGACCTTGCTCACGTCGAGGGTACCGACCTAGAGTGAATGCGCTTTCATTCACTGACATCCACGTGCGTTCCTTCGCCTGCGCCCATGCGCCGGCGTCCGCTCGCATCCCGCTGACCGCAGACTCGGGGTACCACCCAGTGAGCACAGCCCCACGGTGTACGACGTCGCCGAACGATCCGCGGCGTCTCCATCGCCACCGTCTCCGGGTCTACCGCAACCCCGACTCGGTCCGCGCCCAGACCCGCGAACGGGTCCTGGCCGCCGCCCGCGAGCTCGGCGCTACGTGCGCGCGCGGCAACGCCCGCGGCCTCGCCAGCCGCTCCACCGGCGTGCTCGGCGCAGCGCTTCGACTACTCCGACCCGGACGCCAGGGTCAGCGGAGGCCGGGAGCGACCGAGGCAGACGGGGCGGACGACGACGCCGCGATGCTCTACTCCGACCAGATCATCCGCGGCATGGAGCGCGCCGCGCGCCGCCGCAGGTACGCGCTGCTCATCGCGGCGTCCCTGAAGGGCGGGCCGGAGAGCCTGGTGGCGAAGGTGGCCGGGCGGGTCGACGGGTTCACGGTGCTCGCCCGGACCCATCCCCACGGAGGAGCTGGAGGTCATCGCGGCGGCAGCCGGTGGTGATGCTGGCGGGGCCGCGGGAGGACGACCACCTCGATCACCTCGACCACATCGAGGTCGCGAACGCCGACGGCCAGCGCGAGCTGACCCGGCACCTCATCGAGGACCACGGGCTGCGGCGGCTCGCGTACGTCGGCTCCGCGGAGGGAGTCTGCCGGACGTCGAGGCGCGCTTCCGGGGTACGTGGAGGCGTGCCGGGCCGCGGGCATCGGATGACCCCGAGCCGGACCTGCGGGTCGGGATGACCCAGGCGGAGGGCGCGGGCGGCCGACGCCCTGCTCGACCGGGCCGGGGGCGCCCGGAGCGCTGCTCTTCGCCAATGACAGATGGCGGTCGGGCGCTGCACACCCTGGAACGGCAGGGCGTACACGCGTCCCGGAGGACGTCGCCGTCACCGGTTTCGTGGCATCGCCCTCAGTCGTCTGGTGCGGCCGGCGCTCACCACTGTGCGGCAGCCGATGCGGCGGATGGGCGAGGCGGTGGAACTCCTGGTCCGCCGCCTCACCGGGACTCACGGGGGCGACCCGGTGTCGTGATGCTTCGGTGTCCGTGGTGCGGCGGGGTAGTTGTGGGTGTGGGGTGGCGGTTTAGTTTCCGGTTGCTGCGAGTGGGGGTCGGGCGCGCCCCCGGCCCCAGGCCCCTGCTCCTCAATCGCCGGAGGGAGGGCTTGATACGGGGGCGCGGCTGATTGGCTGCGGCGCTGGTCGCCGGGTGCAGGGCAGTGGGGTTCGCGCGAGGGTGGAGGTGGCCGTCCCGGGGCTGCGTGGCGGCTGATCGCCGGTCCCGACAGGTGCGTGGTCGGGTCCAGGGCCGCCCGGGCATGTCCGATGCTCGCCATCTCACGCGAACCGTCGACCGATGACCGCACCAGTCACCCGGGGCCAGGCTGCCAGCGCACATACCCGGACCGTCCCCTCTCCGTCTCGTACGCGTCTGCCCCCGGAGAACCGTGCCCCCCTCGATCCGATCAAGCCCCTCCCGGGCGTTGAGAGCAGGGCCCGGGGCAGCGCCCCGCGAGGCTCAGCCACGTGAGCTCAGCCCCGGGGCCGCCCAACAGAAACGTCCAACCAACCACACCCCCGATCAGAGAAGCCCCTCCGGCGATTGAGGAGGCGGGGTCGGGGCCAGCGCCCGGGGCTCAGCCACGGTCCCGGCCAACCAGGACGGCCGGCCCTAGCAACACCCGCCCAAGAACTGCACAGCCGCGTCCAGCCGATTACGCTCCGCGTCAGCCCGCCCCACTCAAGGGTGCCCCTCGGGAACGTGACTCACGCCCGTCCCCAGCCCGTTGAACACCGCGAACTGCCCGGGCGGCGGCACGGACAGGTCGAACAGGGCCGCCGCCACCAGCGTGGGCACCCGCACCCGCGTCGCCGCCGTCGCCGCGTCGAAGTACCGGGCACGTCGACGACTTCGGGATGCGTGGCGTGATGACGCCGCACGCCACCCGCTCCCCGGTCATCTCAGCGTCAGCCGCAGCGGATGGTTGCCGAACGTGGAACCATCAACTGCCCCGCCGCGAACCGCTCGTCCCGGCAGCGCAGGCGCCCCAGTATTACCCGAAGCTCGCCGAGGTAGCCGAGGCGGGGCCTGCTGTCCGCCGACTCCCCCAGTTCGGGGACGAGTTCGAGCAACGCCGTCGCCGCCGTCCACAGATCGGCGACGCACCCCGATGACGTACGACTCCCGCGACTCGATCCCCGTGCAGCGTGCTCGCCCGACACGGACGGCACGCCGGGAAGCAGGGTCCGCTCCCCCATGCCCCGTACGCAGGGGCAGGATCGCCGCGGACCGCGGCGTCGGCGCTGGCACCTCGGGCCTGACCGCGTCCCGTCCCCCGTACCCGTGGCCTATGACGGGCCGTGCTCGGCCGGCCCCTCCGCGGGCGGCACCAGCCAGCCGCTCACCCGGACGCCGCCCACGGACGCGTGCGACACCTCGAAGACCCGCACGTCGCGCTCCTCGACGAGCCGTCCGACCTGCGGCTCGGGCGCCACCTCGAGCGCCGCCCGGTACTGCGCGCGCCAGAAGTCGTCAAGGGTCCTCGGGCGCACCGGGGGGCCCGGGATGCTGGAGCAGATCGTCGAGGGTCCGCCCGTAGGACGGTCGAACGGGAAGTCGTGCACGAGCGTCGATGTCATGCGCGTGACCTTAGACATACCCGGTGGATCATGTCGCGCGTCTGACCTGGCACGCACCGGCCCCCGGGACCCACTTCCCGAAGTGGACCGCACCGAGTCAGGGCAGAATCCAGATACTTTCGGTTCGCAAACGTCTTGGGCGATTCGCCCGGGCACGTTGCGACCTGGGATGGCTTGCGTTACGGGAGTGTGACCAAGACCCCTCTTGCCACATCGACCTGCGCAGAGTGATGTGCGGCTTACGGGCTGGCGCATGCATCAGGAAATGCTCAAGGAGGGCCGTCCATGCCGCAACGCCTGGAATCGCTTCGGTCGCCATCGCAGCCGCGGCGGCCACTCACTCTCACCGCGTGCGGCGGCTCCGGCGGCAGTGGCGTGGCCGCCGACGACGCAGACCCTCACCGTGTGGGCGATGGGGACCGAGGGCGAAGCTCGGGACGTCGCCAAGGTCTACGAAAGGCCAACGAACATCACGGTCAAGGTCACCCCCATCGGCTGGGACGTCGCCACCAGAAGCTGGTGTCCGCCGCCGCGGCGGGCAAGCTCCCGACGTCATGCAGATGGGCGGGAGCTACATGGGCGAAGTTCGCCGACATGGGCGCCCTGGGCCGGTCGACACCAAGGTCTTCTCGACGAGAAGGACTACTTCCCGGCGGGCTGGGACCAGGGCACGGTCGACGGCAAGACCTACGGCGTGCCGTGGTACGTCGACACCCGCGTCCTCTTCTACCGCACCGACCTCGCCAAGAAGGCCGGCATCGAAGGCCCCGGCCACGATGGCCGAGCTGCAGCAGGCCGCCACCGCGTACCAGAAGAAGGCCGGCACCGAGTGGGGCCTGTCCATCCAGCCGAAGAACCTGGACACGGTGCAGAGCTTCTACCAGTTCCTGTACTCGGCCGGCGGCGAGATCGTCAGCAGGACGGCAAGGCCGTCGTCAACAGACCCGAACCGCCGTCAAGGCCCTGGAGAACTACGGCAGTTACTTCAAGAAGGGTCTGAGCGAGAGTCCGTCGCCCCCGGCTACGGCGTGACGAAGGACTTCAACTCGGGCTCCGTCCCGATGTTCTTCAGCGGCCCCTGGATGATGGGCCTGATCGACGACAACTACCCGGACCTCAAGGGCAAGTGGGGCGTCGCGAACGTCCCCACCGACGGAGATCCTCCGCCTCCATGGCCGGCGGCTCCGCCTGGCCATCTCCGCGGACAGCGAGGCACAAGGCCGCCGCAGAAGGAGCTCGTCAAGAACCTCACTGGGCACCGAGGGCCAGGCCGACTGGGTTCCAAGCGGACCAAGGACCTCCCGGCCAACGTCAGCGCCTGGAAGTCCCGGCGAGGCTCGCCACCGACCCGAACATGAGGTCTGGAAGGCCCAGATGGAGTCGCGGAGGTCTCCCGGTCCAGCAAGTGGACGGAGATCACCTCCGAAGGTCCGACTCGGCCATCCGAGTCGGTCACCCAGGGCAAGTCCTCCCGCGAGGCGGCGCTCGACAAGGCCCAGGGCTGAGATCGAAAGCCTCGTGAAGTAACCACCCGCGATCGCCCGCGCCGAGCAGCACCGTCGCGCGAGCAACCGGTCCGAAAGGGGCGAGACCATGTCGTCCACCACGACACCCGGTGCCGCAGCAGAGCGGCCCACCCCCGTGCGGTCCAGGGCCGTCAGGCCCCAGCCCCAGGCGAGCAGAAAGGCGCGGGAAGAAGCGCTCGATGGGGAAGCAGGAACCTGGCCGGCTGGCTGTTCTCCACCCCCTTCCTGGTGCTGTTCAGCGTCTTCATGCTCTTCCCGATCGTCGCGACGCTCCTGATGAGCTTCACCGACTTCGGGACGCACAACGTCACCCGGCCGCTGGAGGCCAAGTTCGTCGGCTTCGACAGCTACGTCCAGCTGTTCGGCGACGACAAGTTCCTCAAGGCCCTGTTCAGCACCGCCTACTTCGTCGTCGTCGGGGTGCCGCTGACCATCGTGCTCGGCCTGCTCATTGGCGATCCTGCTGAACAACGGCATCGACCGGGCGCGCACCTTCTTCCGCGTCGGCTTCTACGCCCCCGTGGTCACGACCATCGTCGCCGTGGCGATCGTCTGGCGGTTCGTGTCTCGACCCGTCGGACGGTCTGATCGCCGGACTGGGCGCGGAACTCGGCTTCTCCACACCGGACTTCCTCGGCTCGGGAGACCTGGGCCATGCCGTCCCTCATCGCGATGGCGGTGTGGCGCAAGCATGGGCACCGTCATGGTCCTGATGATCGCCGGTCTGCAGGCCATCCCGACCGAGGTCCGGGAGGCCGCCCGGCTGGACGGCGCCAGCGCCTGGCAGGGCTGCGGCGCATCACCGATGCCGCTGCTGCGGCCGACGCTGCTGCCGCGCCACGGTCATCACCACGATCGGCTATCTGAACGTCTTCGAGGAGCCGTTCGTGATGACGCAGGGCGGGCCGTCGGACTCCACGCTGACGGTGTCGCTCGACATGTACCGCGAGGGCTTCAACTTCTTCCACATGGGCTACGCGAGTGCCATGGCGTACGTCCTGTTCGTGGTGATCATGGGCATCACGGTGCTGCAGCTGCGACTGATGAAGGACAACACGAGTGAGCACTCAGCAGGCCACCGCCCCCGCCCGCTCCCTCATCTGTCCCGGACGGCCCGCGCCCCGCGGTGTTCGTCCGCTGCCGCTGCTGCACGTGGTCGCCTCGCTCGGGCTGCTGGTCATGTCCGCGCCCTTCCTGTGGATGGCGCTCAGCGCCTTCAAGACCAAGAAGGACCTGACCGCGAGGCCCGCCGGTGTGGATCCCGTCGACCTGGACCCTGCAGAACTTCACCGATCTGCTCGACCAGCTCGACATGCCGCGCTACTACTTCCTGAACTCGCTGATCGTCGCGGTGCTCGTGACCGTAATGCAATCTGCTGTTCTGCTCGATGCTCGGCTATGCGCTGGCGAAGCTGAACTTCAGCGGCCCGCTCGAAGGTCTTCGGCGTGGTGCTCGCCGCCCTGATGGTGCCGCAGCCTCATGATCCCTTCCGCTGTACGTGCTGATGAACAAGCTGAACCTGCTGGACAGCTACGCCGGACTCGTCCTGCCCTTCGCGGCCGGGGCCTTCGGGTCTTCCTGATGCGGCAGTTCATGGTGACCATCCCCGACGAGCTGCTGGAAGCGGCCCGATGGACGGCGCCGGCGAGTGGTACATCTTCTGGCGGATCGTGCTTCCGCTGGTCAAGCCCGCCCTCGCGACGCTGACGATCTTCACCTTCCTCGGGTCGTGGAACAACTTCATCCTGGCCGCTCATCGCGACCAACGACCCCGACAAGTACACGCTCCCGGTGGCGCTCGCGACCTTCGCGAACGACCCGGACCGCACGGTGGGCGGCGGCAACGGCATGCTGATGGCGGGCTCGCTGCTCGTCGTCCTGCCCGTGCTGCTCGTCTTCGCGGTCCTGCAGCGGCACTTCACCCAGGGCATCGCGACCGCCGGCATGAAGTAGGCGGCGCACCCGGCGCACCGGCCGCCGGACGGCCCTCCCCACTTGCTCCCACACGCTTCACAGAAGGACTGAGCTGACGATGACGCACGCCTGGACCCCCTTCCCGGACGGCTTCCTCTGGGGCGCCTCCACCGCCGCGCACCAGATCGAGACAACAACGTCAACAGCGACTGGTGGCGCAGGGCACGACCCGGCGGCCGGGATCCAGGAGCCGAGCCTGGACGCCTGCGACAGCTACCACCGCTGGGAGCAGGACATGGACCTGCTGGCCGAACTCGGCTTCACCGACTACCGGTTCAGCGTCGAGTGGGCCCGCATCGAGCCCGTCCGTGGCTACTCTGCGTGGCCGAGATCGCGCACTACCGGCGGATGGTGGAGGGCGCCGTCGCCCGCGGGGCTGCGGCCGATGGTGACGCTGCACCACTTCACCGTCCCCCAGTGGTCTCGAGGACTTCGGCGGGTGGACCGCCGACGGGGCCGTGGAGCTCTTCGCGCGGTACGTCGAGGAGTGCGCGCCGATCTTCGCCGACGGGGTGCGCCACGTGTGCACCATCAACGAGCGCGAACATGATCGCCGTGATGGCGGGGCTGGCCAAGCGCGGCGACCAGGGGCTTCCGCCCGCCGGTCTGCCCTTCCCCGACGAGGGAGACGGCGCATGCCGTCATCGCCGCGCACCACGCCGCGGTGAAGGCGGTCCGCTCCATCGACGCCGGGATCCAGGTCGGCTGGACGATAGCCAACCAGGTCTACCAGGCTGCCGGGCGCCGAGGACGTCACCGCCGCCTACAGCGCGCCGCGCGAGGACGTCTTCATCGAGGCGGCCCGCGGCGACGACTGATCGGCGTGCAGTCCTACACCCGGACGAAGATCGGCGCCGACGGTCCCATCCCGGCCCCGGCCGACGCCGAGCGGACCCTGACGCAGTGGAGTACTACCCCGCCGCCGTCGGGTACGCCCTGCGGCACACCGCCGAGCTGGTCGGCCCCGACGTGCCCCTGATCGTCACCGAGAACGGATCGCCACCGGCGACGAGGACCGCCGCGTCGACTACTACGCGGGGCGCTCGACGCCGTCGCCGCCTGTCTCGACGACGGTCTCGACGTCCGCGGCTACCTCGGCCTGGAGCGCCCTCGACAGCTACGAGTGGGGCACCTACAAGGCGACCTTCGGCCTCATCTCCGTCGACCCCGAGACCTTCGAGCGCACCCCCAAGGCGGGCGGGCGTCTGGCTCGGCGGCCTGGGCCACGAGAAGGCCCTGCCGCCTCGACCCCCGGCCGGTCCTCCGGCCGGCCTGCCCTCCGGTGGGTGCCCGCGCAGCCGGGACCGCACCCACCCCACGACCGTCCGGAACGGCACAGGCCAGAACGCCGCCCGAGGCGTACGGAACCGCGGACCCTGACCCCCGCGCTCGGCCACCGCGAGCCTGCGGCCCCTGACTCACAGGCGCGCACGGTGGGGCCGACGGACCTGACGTCCGCCGGCCCCGCCCGCACCCCCACGAGCACCACGAACTTCCCTTCACATCAGCCCCTCCGGAGAAAGGACCTTCATGGATCGCCGTACCTTCCTCACCGCCGCAGGCGCCGGCGGCGCCGCCCTCGCGCTGGGCGCTGCCCCGTCCGCCGGGGCCGTGCCCCGGCGGACGCCGTCTCGTCGCTCCGTCGTTCCGCTCATACCTCTGATACACCGCTGCTGCGCAAGTGGTTCCACTCGACGTATCGCTCGATCGAGGCGATGACGACCGAGTTCGGTCTGGCCGCCGACAAGATCGACGTCAGCGGTCCGGGCAACCCGGTCCCGTCGGTGCAGACCTCCCCGACGAACATCGGCTGCGGGCTGTGGGCGACGGCCGCCGCGGGCGGGCTCGGCGTCATCTCCCGCGACGCGATGGAGCGGAAGCTGACCAGGACCGTGTCCGCGGTCGAGAAGCTGGAGCGGGCGCACGGGTTCTGGTTCAACTCCGTACGACGCGCACGACGGTTCGCTGCTGACCACTCTGGGCCGGCGACCGGTGACCCGGTCCGCCCGTTCCTCTCCTCGGTCGACAACGCCTGGCTCGTCACGGGCCTGCGGATCGCCGCGGACGCCGCCCCCGCGCTGCGGCCGCGCGTCGCGAAGCTGCTGGCCGGCGCCGACTGGTCGTACTACTACACGCCGTACGACGCGGCCGACCCGGTCGCGGGCCCCGGCCAGCTCCGCGGCGGCTTCTGGCCCGACAAGCCGGGAGACGGCGAGCCGACGGGCCACCACTACGGCGCCCTCAACACCGAGCCCCGGATGGCCAGTTACCTGGGCATCGCCGACGGCAGCATCCCGGCCGACCACTACTGGCACCTCTTTCCGCACCCTGCTGCCCGGCATGGGCCAGGAGCAGGAGCCCGAGGGTTCCTACGTCGCCATGGACGGCATCCGGGTCCGGCAGGGCCACTACACGTACCGCGGCCGCAAGCTCGTCCCCCACCTGGGGCGGGTCGATGTTCGAGGCGCTGATGGTGCCGCTGTTCGTGCCGGAGCCCGAGTGGTCCCCCGCGCGCGTGGGGCTCACGCACGACCGGTACGTGCGCAGCCAGATCGAGCACGGCCTGCAGGAGGAGGGGTACGGCTACTGGGGCTTCTCCCCGCCAACATCCCGGCGGGCGGCTACCGCGAGTACGGCGTCGACGCCATCGGCATGCAGGAGGAGGGCTACAACTCCCTCGGGGTCGTCACCCCGCACGCCTTCCTTCCTCGCGCTGCCGCACGCGCGCGGGGGAGGCCGTCGCCAACCTGAAGGCGCTCGACGCGGACTTCGGCGCGTACGACGACACGTACGGGTTCCGGGACTCGGTGGACGTCACGACGGGCCGGGTCAGCGACTCCCCGTGCTCGCGCTCGACCAGGGCATGGTCGCCGCCGCGCTGGCGCAGCAGCTCAGCCCGGGCCTGCTGCAGCGCCCGTTCCGTACCGGCGGCTTCGCCGCGCGGGTGCGGCCGCTGCTGGCGAAGGAGCGTTTCTCCATCTCAGCCGCTCCTGAAGCGGCACCCAAGACCGGTGCCGCGGCCGCGGACGCTGTGGGGGCGTCCCGGTCGCGGCACCTTCCATCCGGACGCTACGCTCCGAATTGCGACGCCCGCCGGTTCCCCGCCACCGATAGCCGCGCGGACGGCGGCAGCCGCGCTGCTGGCGCTGCTCTGGCTGCTGCTGCCCGCCGACTCCGCCTCGCGCCGACGACCCGGTCACCTCTCCCGCACCGGCCAGATCACCGACAAGGTCGACGCCCTCGGGGACCGCGAGGGACGTCACCGCCGACGCCCTCACCGAGCTCGACGACGAGCGTGGCATCCAGCTCTTCGTGACCTACGTGCGGGACCTCTCCGGCCGTTCCGCGCAGGACTGGGCGAACAGCACCGCCGACAAGAACGGCCTCGGTCTCAACGACGTCCTGCTCGCCGTCGCCACGCACGACCGGCAGTACGCGTTCTCCGTCGACCAGGACTCGCGGCTCACCGACGCCCAGATCCAGGAGATCGCGGGGACCGCGGTGGAGCCCGCCCTGCGCAAGAACGACTGGGCGGGCGCCGCGATCGGCGCCGCGCACGGCATCGGCGCCGTCGTCGCGGGCCGCCCGGTGCCCTCCCCGACGATCACGCCGGGGCGCCGCCGACCCGGGCGCGGACAGCGGCAACGGCGGGAGCGGCGCCGGCGACCTGGTGCTCCCCGTGATCGCCGTCGGCGGCGCCGGGGGCCCTGGCCGCGTACGCGTACACCCGGCGCAAAGCGGCGCATGGGCACCCGCACCACGCCCGGCGGCGGGGGCGGGTGCACAGGGCTGGGGAAAACCGCAGCTCACCCCGCTGCCGGAGCTCGACAAACAGGCGAGACGGCTGCTGGTCGAGACCGACGACGCGGTCCGCACCAGCACCGAGGAACTCGGCTTCGCCACCGCCCAGTTCGGGGACGAGGCCGTCGAGCCGTTCCGCGCCGCGGTCGCCTACGCGCAGACGGAGCTGACGGCGGCCTTCAAGCTGCGCCAGCAGCTCGACGACGCCTTCCCCGAGGACGACGCGACGAAGCGGCGGATGCTCGACGAGATCGTCGGCCGGGCTGCACCGAGGCGGGGCGCAGGCTGACCAGGGGCCGAGGACTTCGACCGGTTGCGGGCGCTGGAACGGACGGCGCCCGAGGCGCTGGCGGGCGCCGAGCGGGCGTTCCCGGCGAGCTCGCGGCGCGGGACCAGCAGCGCGCAGGGGGACCATGACGGCGCTCGGCTCGCAGTACGCGCCCGCCGCGCTCCTGTCCGTCGCGGGGCCACGTCGAGCAGGCCAAGGAAGGACCGGCTGGTGCTCGCGACGACCCACCTCAACCAGGCCCGGCAGTCCCGTCGACACCGGCGACAACGGCAGGGCGGCCGTCTTCCTGCGGGCCGCCGGCGCCATCGACCAGGCCGGCACGTTCGTCGCGCGACGACCGACCGGCTGGCCGGGTAGCAGGCTCGCCGAGGCCAGAGGAGCTCGCCCGGCGCGGCTCACCGAGGTCCGGACGGACGCCGCGGACGCCCACACCGGTCTCCTCGAAGGCACCACCGGGCGGCGTCGCGACCGGCGATCTGCGCGGCCGGATCGCACGTGTTTCGTGAGATCGGTCGTCGCCGACGTGCGCAGCGCTGGCCGCCGGACCGTAGCGACCTGATCGACGCGCTGCGCCGGGTGGAGGAGAGGCGGACGCGGCGCTCGGCGAGGCATCGCGGCGGCGCGGAGCGCGGGCGGGCGCGGCGCGCGCCCGCTCGCTCCTTTCGGGCAGGCGCTGCTCGCGGCGCGCTTGGCACCGGCGCGGCGGCCGACTTCATCGACGCACCGCGGCGCGGTCGCCAGCGGGCCCGCGCTCCGGCTCACACGCGTGCCGAGCGCCGCCTGGCGACCGCGCAGGCGAGGCGAGGAGTCCGACCCGCGGCCCTCACGGAGGCGCAGCAGGCCGATGCCGCTGGCCCGGCAGGCGCAGTCGCTGGCCGAGGCGGGACGCGCGCTCGTACGGGCAATCTACGGCGGTGGCGGTGGACGCGGCGGTGGGGCATGGGCGGCGCGGTGCTCGGCGGGATCATCCTCGGCGAGGTGCTGCGCGGGGCAGGGCGCGGGATGGGCGGCGAGCCCAGGTTCGGCGGCGGTGGCTTCGGCGGGGGCGGGCCCGGCAGCTTCGGCGGAGGGGGACCGCGGCCGCAGGGGCGGCGGCGGACGTTTCTGAGCACCCGATGACCCCGTCCCCGGTCCCCGACCGGACTTACGCACCGAAGGACTTCACCATGACGAAGCAGACCATTCTCGGCCTAGTCACCCAGCTGGCGAAGGCGAACATCAACGCGCTGCTCGACAGTGCGGAGGATCCGCAGAAGATGCTCGACCAGCTGATCCGCGACTACACGAACAACATCGAGGCCGAGGAGGCGGTGGCGACCACCATCGGCAATCTGCGGATGATGGAGCAGGACCACAAGGAGGACGTGACGCGGCCGCCGACGTGGGGCGGCGCGCGCTGGCCGCCAGCAAGAAGGCGGACGAACTGCGCGCCGGCGGGAACGCGGCGGAGGCCGACAAGTTCGACAACCTGGCGAAGGTCGCCCTGGGCGGCAGTGCAGGCCGAGAAGGAGGCCAGGGACGCGGGAGCCGACGATCGCCGCGCGCAGACCGAGGTCGTCGACAAGCTGAAGGCCGGACTCGACCAGATGAAGGTGAAGCTGACCGAACTCCGCTCGAAGCGCGACCAGCCAGGCCCGCGCCAAGACGGCGCAGGCGCAGAACCAGATGCTGGACGCGGCCGGGAACATCGACGTCCTCGGCCCGACGAGCGACGTCTGGGCCGCTTCGAGGAGAAGGTACGGCGCGAGGAGGCAGAAAAGGCGCTCGGCAAGCAGGAGCTGGCCGCGTCGTCGCTGGACGCGCAGGTTCGAGCAGCTGGACTCGCTCGGCGACGCGGCGGAGACCGAGGCACGGCTCGCGCGCGCTCAAAAGCGGTGACGGGCGCGCCCGTCGCGTCCTGGGCGGGCGCTCCCGCCGCGGCCACGAGGCCGAGACCGGCGAGCAGCAGCGCCAGCCTCGCGATGCGGCGGCCAGCCGCCCGTACCCGGCGACGGTGGCGACCGCTCTGGACCGCCAGGCAGCTGGCGAGCAGCAGGGACGCCCTGCCCCATCAGCCGGGGCGCTGGATCGCGCCGCCATCCACGGCGGGCACCCAGCCGGTGCGGATCGCCGCAGCGCGCGGCGACCGCCGCGAGGACCGCCGCGCGGCGGCGGCGATGACCGGAGACGGCGATGTCCGGAGAGCCGGTCTCCATGCGGGCGATGCTCGCCTCCGATCGCCACCGGCCGATCCCACACACGGCACGCCCGGCTGCCACTCGAAAGGGCCGCGGGCAGGATCCGGCCAGAACAGGCTGAGCAGCGCCTCCGTCGCGTCCGGCGAGCAGATGTCGCCGTTCGGCAGCGGGAAAGTTCGAACCAGACGGTCTTGCCGCGCGGCGTCCTGCGCGAGCCCCCAGGCGGCGCTGGAGCAGTCCGGACGAGCTGCGGCCGCGCCCGCCCGTATCGGTGTCCCGGGCGCGGCGCCTCGCGCGGCTGCACGAGCCCCGCGCGTCCCACACCTCGCGCACCAGCGTGCGGTCGAGCGGGAGGCGCAGCCGGATGTCGCCCTCGCCGGCGCAGCGCGTTCGTGACCAGCTCGCTGACGAGCAGCTCCGTGGTGTCGACGAAGTTCGAGGTCCCAGCGAGCAGCTGCGCCTGCGCGGGCTGCGGCGGGCGCGCCCACGGACTTCGGCTCGCGCGGCGGCGTCCAGTCGCCGACGTTCTCGCTCGGCGGCTAGCCCCTGCGACGCGAAGCCATCAGCAGCGCGATGTCGTCCTCTCGCCGTGGTGCGTGTCGAGCGTGTTGAGGATCGTGGTCGCAGACGTCCTCCAAAGCCGGCGACGGATCGTCGAGCGCGTTGCGGAACGCCGAGAGCGCCTCGTCCAGCGGATGGTCGCGGGATCCCGACGCCGTCCGTGTAGAGAGCGAGCAGCGAGGCCCTCCGCAGCTGACCTCGACCTCCGCCCCCGACGCCGAGCGGCATCCCCGGCGGCAACGTCGAGTTAGAGGGCGCCCTCGCCGGGTTCGACGAGGACGCGGCAGGCCGCGCTGGCGAACGAACGTGCAGCGCCGGGTAAGGCGTCGTAATCGCGTAGACACAGGTGTAGACCTCGGAGAGGTCCTCGCCGCCGGTGGAGTTCGCGGTGGGCGGTGTACCGCACGCCGCCGGGGTGCCGAGGCCGCGCGCGATCCAGCGCGCGCTGAGCACCTCTCGCCGCCTGAGGTCGGCAGGGCCAACGTGCGGACGGCGGTGCGAGCTCGCCCATGGCGACGGCGGCGCGCAGGCCCATCACGCCGACGACCAGCGCGGTGCGGTGGCCGGGGGAGTTCGATGACGCCGAACCAGTCGCCGCCGACCTCCGTCGCCGCATTGCCCGGCAGGCAGGTATACCGAGGCCGGACGCCCGGGGTCGCTACCGGGCAGTGCAGGGACCGCTGGAGTATCAGGCCCGCTTCGTGCTCACAGTGGCGGTACAGCCGGGCAAGCGGTACCGCGGCGCGCGGGCCAGCTCCACCGAGGGACCGTCAGAGCCGCGCTGAACGGCTCGCCGCCCTTGGTGCGGGAGAATTGCACGAGGCCTGACCGTGTCGTGCGCGACCATCGGGACGGCGAGGACTGCACCAGGCCGCCTGGTTCGGCGGGGCAGCTGCGGCCTGGCGGCGCAGGGCGTCTGCACAAGGCGAGTTGAACGGAAGCGGCGACCGCGCCCATGGTCACCGGGGCCTTCGCCGCCCAGGTCCAGGAAAGGGGATGCGTCACCACGGCGCTGGCGGCGGCGACGCGGCGCAGCTCGGCGCCGCCGCTCGGCGAGGCTGTGGCTGAACAGCGCGGTCTCGTCACCGGCGAGCAGGCCCTGGTACAGGTCGACGGAGGCCAGGTCGCAGAAGCCGCACGACGTCGGAGGAGCCCGCGCGGTCAGTCTCCAGGTCGAGGGAGTGCCGATCCGGGCCCCCGCCTCGTTCAGAGCGCGCGAGGCCGCGGCGGGCGCAGCGGCGGCCTCGCGGGCGGCGGCGTGCCGGCGCGTCACGTCCGTGGCGAGGCCGGCGATGCCGATCGGCCGGCCCGCTGAACCGCTGTGCACGCGATAGAGCGATGGACCAGCAGGCGGCGTTTCGGCTCGAGCCGGGCGCGGGCCCGACGAGCTGCATGTCGGTGACGGCGTCGCCGGTCTCCAGGACCTGACGCAGCGCGCCCTGCACCCGGTCCGCCCCGTGGCGCGGCAGGTAGTCGTGGACGGTGTGGCCGCCGCGGTCGTCGACCTGGCCGCCGAACACCGAGGTGAACGTGCGGCTGGTCCGCCGACCTTGAGATCGGTGTCGAACAGCAGGGAAGCCGAAGGGGAGATTGGCCGAAAATTGCCTGAGAGGCAGCGAGGTCGGTCTCGATAAAGCTGCGCAGGGTCCGGCACGTCGACGAGACGATGCAGACCGCGGCGCGCTCGCCGGACTCCGTCGTCGGCATGGCGTGAGACCTCGGCGACGCCTGCGGCCGCCGCCGTCCTCGCCGGCCGGCATGCGGAACGGAGGCCCGTCCACTGCGCCCGTCCAGGATCTCCGTCATCTTGTGGTGGCCAAGCTCCCGCAGGTCGGCCGGGACGAACGCCCGATGTCCTGCCCACCGCCGGACGTGACGTGCCGAAGAGCTGTGCGGCCCGCCTGCTCCACTGGTCGATCAGACCGTCGGACCCGAGGAGAAGGAGGCGACCTTGATGTAGTCGTAGATCGAACCGGGCGCCTGACCGCCGATGTCCGTCTGCTCCGGCTGCCCGCCGTCCTCGCCGTTCGGCCTGCCTTGCGGCGCCTGGCCCGCACCCCGCGCTGCCGCCGCGCCCGAGGGGCCCCCGCTGACCTGGCCTTCGCTGGTATTCGCTCACGCGAATCAGTCCCTCCAGCTCACCGTGCGTCCGGGCCGGTCACCGGGGCGGCTACCCGCAGTATCCAGCACTACGGAGTGCGCAACAGGTGTTCACGATCACACCGCTCCTGACCCTTTTTGCCCGCCGGGACCGACTGTTTCGTACCCAAAGGTGCGGGTGCGCCCACCCGGTGTCTCTACACCTGGGTATCTTCGCCTTCTGTCTCGATCGGCCACGGGTCTTCCTGACCCGCCTCCGCGCACCGGGCCCGGCACGCCCACCGGCCCCGTAGCCCCACCCGGTAGAGCCAGCCGAAACCACACGGTTTTCTCCGCCTTCCCGTGCTCCCCGGTTTCGTGCCCCCAGCGGCGCGCGAGGCACCGGCCACGAGCTGCAGTCCGCGGCCGCCCTTCGTCGTCGGGGTCCGCCGCGCGGGCGCGCAGGGCGGGTCGGGGAGGGTCGGAGACCTCCACGAGGAGCACGTCCGGCTGCCGTCGGGGCGGACGAGCCGGACGCCGATGGGGCCGGACGCGAAGCGCAGGGAGTTGGTGACCAGCTCGCTGACCAGCAGTGCCGTCACGTCGCCGAGGCTCGTCGAGGCCAGCGACAGGCTGTGCGCGGACCGCGGCGCCCAGACGCACGGACGGCCGTCGGGTCGGCAGAAGGCGCTCGGCGTAGTCGCCTTCGGTGTGGAGCACGCCGATCACTTCCCTGACCCGTGCATCGCTCTGCCCGAATCTCCTGGCCGGTTCCTGTCCGGTTTCAGAGGGTTAATCGGGATATACCCGGACGCAGTGGTGAGCTATCGCGTTCAGCGTGTTCCTGGGGTGCGGTGGCACGGACGGCGTAGGGACGGCGCGCGCGGTCAGTGCGCGCCAGGGCGCTCCTTCACCGCGGGAACGTCCTGGTCGAGGCCGGTCCACCGACCAGATCTCGTCCGCAGCCAGCCAGCGCAGCTCGTCGTGGTCCTGGAGCGGGCGCGGCGTGCCCTGCGCGCGCAGGTCACAGCGCCATACGCGCAGGACATAACCCGGCTTCAGCGGCCACTCGCCCGGCACGCGCGCCACCGGAGCGGCCGTGACGCCCAGCTCCTCGCGCAGCTCGCGGACGAGGGCGTCCTCCGGGACCTCGCCCGGCTCGACCTTGCCGCCGGGCAGCTCCCAGCGGCCTGCGAGCTCGGGGGCGCACTCCGTCGCGCGGCGAGCAGCCGGCCGTCGGTGTCGTACAGCGCGGCGGCGACCACCACGACAGGTTCGATCGGTTCTGTCATGTGCCGGAGCGTACGACCCGGGGGCCGCGACTCCGTCAGCGCACGGTGCCGTTCTGCCCGGGACCTGCCCCTGCGCGAGCCGCTCCACCCAGTAGAGCTGCTTGTGCCCGCCCGTCTCCCGGCCACCGCCCTCATCGAGGCGTGCGCGCCGCCCCCTCTGTCCGTCGTCGAGACTGTCTGCGATGCGCTGGGCCTCCCGCCTTCGTCGCGTAGCGGCCGACGCGATAGCGGCTGCCGTTGTCGTCCTCACGGATGAGCAGGCCACGAGCGTGATCGTGCTGTCAGTCGTCGCGCCCTCCTCCTTGTCGCCCCCGGCTCCGACTCGCATCGCGTCCCGCCCCTGATCCTGAGGAAACCGCAATCCGCACTATGCCCGAGCCTACGCCTGACCTTTACGCAGCGGATACGGGAATGGCACAAAGAGGTACGCAACAAGCCATCGGCGGCTCCGCTCCGGGACGCGCAGAGGGGCGCATCTGCATAGATGCGCCCCCTGTCCCCCAGCGGTACCGGTTCAGCTCACCCGCACCGTCGGCATCGGCATCAGAACCGGCTCGCCCGTTGGCCGCTTCGTGCGGACGTCGCCGCACTCCGCGTCGAGGGAACAGCACAGCGAGCAGATCGGCCCGGACTGGACGGGGCAGTCGGCGATGTCGGGGGAGTTCGTACGCCGTCTCGCAGACGCTGCACGCGTGGGTCGCGGTGATGTCCTCGACGTCGGCGTCCGCCGTTCACCGGATTCGGCCTGGCCAGGTAGTACTTGCCCTTCGTGGCCCAGGCGATGAGCGGGCACGGGATCAGTGCGAGGCCGGCGGCGATGAAGGGTCGAGAAGGCCTCCGCGTACTCACCGAAGAGCCCGAAGAAGGCGAGGATCGAGACGGTCGACGCGATCACCATCGAACCGAAACCGGCCGGGTTCACGGCGTACAGGTACGCCCGCTTTGATCTCGATGTACTTGGGGCCCGCGCGCGTTGATGACCAGGTCGGCGGCGACCGCGGCAATCCAGGCGATACCCACGTTCGAGTAGAAGCCGAGCAGCTTGTTCAGCGCGGCGAACATGTTCATCTCCATCAGCGTCAGCGCGATGGCGAGGTTGAGGAAGATGCCGCAGCGGCCCGGGTGCTTGTGCGTCACCCGGGAGAAAGAAAGTTCGACCAGCTCAGCGAGCCGCTGTAGGCGTTCGTGACGTTGATCTTGATCTGCGACACGACGACGAAGAGCGCGGCGGCGGGCAGTGCCACCGAGGCCGAGCCACGGCTTGAGCGCCTCGACCTGCGGGGCGATGGGCTCAAGGGCGTGCGTCTTGCCGACCGCTTCGAGCGCCACGAAGGCGAGCGCCGCCCGAGTTGCTTCGCGGCGCCGATGACCACCCAGCCGGGGCCTGCCGCGAGAACGGCCAGATTCCATCGCTTCCTGTTCTGCTCCGTCTTCGCCGGCAGTAGACGGAGGTAGTCCGCCTGCTCGCCGATCTGCGCGATGAGGAGAGCGCGACGCCGGTGCCGAGGCCGAAGCCGAGCGGAGAAAGCTGCTGCCCGCCCTCAGTGCCGCGCCGCCGGCGGGTGGAGGTCACGGGCATGCCCGGCGGGAGTGGAACGCCAGGACCACCGAAGGGCAGCACGAGACCGATCGGCCAGACCGGCCGCGTCCGCCTGCACCTTGGCGGAGCGCATGCGGAAGACGGTGGGATGACGATGAGCGTGGTCAGCAAGTACCCGACGGGCAGCAGCAGTCCGGCCACGTGCATCGCCTGCGCCATGATCGAGCCTTCGAGCGCGAGCAGATGAAGGTGAGACGAGGCGTAGATGAGCGACGTGAGCGTCGAGCCAGCAAATAGCCGAAGCCGGCGCCACGGGTGATGAGGTCCCATGTCCAGAGCCGCACTTCGCGCAGGCGCCCGGGCGATGGGGATGCCGGTCAGGAAGATGATCGTCGCCGCGCATGGGATGCGAGGCGAGACCGCTAGGTGGAACCCGTAGGTGAAGACAGATGGACGCGCCGATCGCGAAGTCCGCGAGGTAGGCGATACCGCCGAGGCGCCGTGGGAGGCGACCATCGTCGGCGACCAGCGGCGGTAGGAGTGCGGGGCGTAGCGCGGCGAGAGTCCTCGCGGGACTCGTCCGCCGCGAGCTTAGCGTAGCTGCGCTTCGGCGCGCCCCGCGCCGGGGGCGGGGAGCGCGGCAGGATCGGCGGTGGGCAGAGCGGTCTCGGTCATCGTCGAGCTTCCCGTTCGTCCATCAGTCAGCGGTATACCGGTACGGCCGGTACGCAGAGGAAGGTAGGAGCCGTGCATGACAAGTCGTTGCAGCGCGGGATTGCCCTGGCTGTTACGGGAGTTGGGGATCCCGGTTAACTCCGGATCACGCGCCACGGACCGGGTGTCCGCCTATCGGTCACATCACCGGCAGGTGGTATGCGATGCGGTACCGGTCCGCGGGCACCACGACGTCCGCCGTCTCCACCGGCCGTCCCGAGGCGAAGAAGGTGCGGTGGATGACGAGGACGACATGGCCGGGCACGCCGCCGAGCGCGCTCAGCTCCTCGGCGAGGCCGGGAGCGGGCAGCCACTTCCCTCCGTCACGTTGTCCACGATCACGTCGATGGCCGCCATGCGCTCGACGACGCCGCAGCCGCCGAGCGGGCCCTCCTCGGGGAGCATCACCGGGGTGCGGCCCGTGACGGCCAGCGGCTCCACGACGTGGCCAGCATCACCGCCTCGCCCCGCGTCAGTACACGTATCTCGTGCGCATCACGCGGTCGCCCGCGCGGATCGCGAGCCGCTCGGCGATGCCGCCGTCCGCCTCGGCCTGCTCGCTGCGCGACTCAGGTGCCCCCGCGCCGCCGGGTCCGCCTGCTCCTGGCGGAACGGGGTGGACCCCACGCCCGACCGGTATCCGAGGCGGGCCACGCGGCGCGGCACGGGTCGCTCGCGCACATAGGTCCCAGAGCCGGACCGGCCCTCGACGAGCCCCTCCGCCATCAGGACCTTGCGGGCCTCCAGGGCGACCGTGTCGAAACCCCGTACCCCTCGCGGATCCCTGGCCTGTGAGGGAGACAGGGTGTGCGGCGGCAGCGAGCCGTGACGATCTTCTTGCGGAGATCACCCGCGACGCGCAGGTATGCCGGCTGCTCACCGAATGTCACTGGTCGTTCCCCTCACATCCCCATCAGATTGACGGACAGCAACAGCGTGGCAGCCGTGGGTTGGGGGCATGCAAGCAAAAAGGCCAAGGAATCACTCGAAGTGATGACTTGGGAGCGCTCAGGGAGCTTTACGCAGCGACTTTCTCCAGGTAGTGCGTGATTCACACATCGACACACGGATCGTCCGTACGTTTGGTTCACGCGGCTGCCTACGCTCTCGCCATGAGCGCCCTCCCCGACAGTTACTGTCCGCGCGACGGCACCCGACGTCCCCGGCGGCTCCCTCGCCTGGTGCTGCCCGGCCTGCCGAGGCCCTCTCGACCTCGACCACTCCCCCTCCGGCCCCGCTCAAGTCGCTCTCCGGCCGGGTCGGTTCACTGTGGCGGTACGCGGAGTGCCTGCCGCTGCCCGGCGAGTGCACCCTCGGGGAGGGCCGCACCCAGTCGTCCCGCTGACCGGCACCGTCTCGGCGAGCTGGACTTCCTCATGCCGACGCTGTCGTTCAAGGACCGCGGCGCCGTGCTGCTCGCCGCGCTGGCCGCCCGGCTGCGGCCCGACCGGGTCATCGCCGACAGCAGCGGCAACGCGGGCACCGCGATCGCGGCGTACTGCGCCCGCGCGCGGCTGGCACTGCACCGTGTACGTCCCCGAGGGGACGTCGGCCAAAGCTGGAGCAGATCACCGCGCACGGCGCCCGGCTCGAGGTGGTCGCGGGCGATCGCGAGGCGACCGCGATCGCGGCGCGGGCCGCGGCCGACGGGACAGGGTCTTCTACGCCAGCCACGTCCACAACCCGTACTTCCTGCACGGCACGAAGACCTACGTCCACGAGCTGTGGGAGGACCTCGGCGGCCAGCTGCCCGACGTCCTGGTGGTGCCCGTCGGCAACGGCACCCTCCTGCTGGGTGCCGCGCTCGCCGTCGCCGAGCTGCACACGGCGGGCTCATCGACCGGCGGCCCGCGCTGCACGCCGTCCAGGCCGCCGCGGTGGCGCCGCTCGCGGAGGCGTGGCGGGCCGGGGCGGACGATCTGGTCGGCGTGACGCCCATGGCTCCCACGTTCGCCGGGGGCATCGCCATCCCGAAGCCGCCGCGGGCCCGCCAATCCTTCGGGCCGTACGGGAATCGGGGGTGCCTTCCCACACGGTGACGGAGGATCAGATCCGGCACGCCCAGCTCGATCTCGCCTCGCGGGGGTTGTACGTCGAGTCGACGGGGGTGGCGTGCTGGGCCGCTGCGCGGGGCGGGGTCAGGGGAGGGGCGGTCCGTGGTGGTACCGCTGCGCGGGGCTCAGGACGGGGTTGGCCGGGGTGAGATGTGCTGGGCGCGTCGTTGTCGGGTGCAGGTGCGTTGTGGTTGCTCGCACGCCTCGCGCCCCCTGATGGGGCTTTGGTGCGTTGTTAGGTGCGGGTGCGTTGTGGTTGCTCGCGCCGTCGCGCCCCTGACGGGGCTTTGGTGCGTTGTCGAGGTGCGGGGTTGTTGTGGTTGCTCGCGCCGTTCCCCGCGCCCTGAGGGGCTTTGGTGCGTTGTCAGTGCGGGTGCGTCGTGGCTGGTCGCGCCGTTCCCCGCGCCCCTGACGGGGCTTTGGTGCGTTGTTAGGGTGCGGGGTTGGTGTGGTTGCTCGCGCCGTTCCCGCGCCCCTGACGGGGCTGTCGTCGCGTCGGGAGGGTGGGCTCGTCCGTCAGGGAGCACCCGGATCGGGTACCTTTCGGCGCGCGTGCCGGGGGTCGGGGTGTGGGGCGCACGCTCGGGGGCGTGATCACTGCGCCCAGGTCGCTTCTCGCATCCGTTCTGCTCGCTCTAGGCCTCCGGGCCCGCGCCCGGTCGTGCCGCCGCGTCGGTGTGGTTCCGAGTGGGTATCGTCGCCGAGCGGGGGCGCGCGGGGGCGTACGACGCATGCCGGGAACGGTACCTCGGGGTCAGGTGCCGGCCGGCAGGGGCCCGGGTACTGCCGCCGGGGACGGGAGGCGGACAGGACCGGGTGGCCGTTGTACGCCCCGGGTACGACGGCGCCTTCGTCTCCGGGCTCTGCGCGCGCGGCCCACGAGCACCGCTCACCGCCAGGCTCACCGCCGCCCTCCCAACTGGACCGGCCTCGACGCGCGGCGCGACGCGGCAGGTCAACACGGTCAGCAGCTACCTGCGGCTACCGTGGCAGCACTCGACCTGCGCTGCGGCATCGTGCGGACCGACGTCACCTGTGCACCGGGACGGCCGCCGTACCGACCCTGACGTACGAGGTGCTCGCCGACCGCCCGCGCCCACGTCGGCGCGGTCCGCTGCGCGTCACCCCGCACTGGACCGGCCGGGTCACCGTCACCGACCGGATCGACGGCCGCGCCGCCCACCGCCTCGCCGCCACCGGCAGCGCGCGCGGGCAAGCGCACAGACGACGGTCGGCTTCCGCACCGACGGCACCGGCACGTCCGGCACCGTGGCACCGCGCGCGCGCGCTGCGCACCCACCCGGCCCGCCACGCGGATTCCCCGGAGCAGTGGTCACGAGATTGCCGACTTCCGTGTCGAGTCCGGTGCGCGTCAGGACGTCGTCAAGTACGTCGGGGTCGACACCGGGCTGACCTCGCGCGCACCCCACGACGACGCGGTCACGGCGTCGCAGCGCGCACGCGGCCGCGGGCTGGGCGGACCTGTTGCGTGGACACACCGCCGCCTGGCGGGAGTTGTGGGCCTGACATCGAAGATCCCGGGAACCGGCCTTCAGGGACCAGGTGCGCGCCCAGTACGGGCTCCTGTCGTCGCTGCGGGCAGGTGCCCGCGACAGCATCCCGCCGACCGGTCTGAGCAGCGACAACTACGCGGGCATGGTGTTTCTGGGACGCCGAGACGTGGATGTTCCCCTCCCTCCTCGCCACCCGCCCCGAACTCGCCGAGCCGGTCCTGAGTACCGCTACCGCATTCGCGCGGCCGCCGCCGACAACGCGGCCAAGACTGGCGATCCGTGAAGGGGCTCATGTACCCCTGGACGAGCGCGAGTTCGGGCTCGCGCTGTGGAACGAGTGCCAGAGCTGGTACCCCGCCGCACTGCGTCATCCAGAGCCACCTCCAGGGCGACATCGCGCTTTCGCCGCGTGGCAGGCACTACCAGGCGACCGGCGACCGGACGTAGCGAGCGCGGCTACGTCGCCTTGACTTCATGAAAACGAAAGCGTTTCACACGATAAATGCGAAAACGGTTAAACACCCAAATCGACGAACGAAGTGAAG
>NZ_JASERH010000037.1:0-27734 GCF_030766975.1 Streptomyces sp. KL116D
TGTTGTACTTCTTCAGTTTAAGATTTGGGTGTTTAACCGTTTCGCATTTATCGTGAAACGCTCGCGTTTTCGTGCGCCGCTTCAACAGCGACGCGGCGGTCAGAGCGCTGGTCGTACGCCGTCCAGACCTGGCCCATGCCGCCCTGGCCGATGAGCGTGGAGAGTTCAGTGGCACGATCCCGCGACGACGCGTCCTGCCGTGGTGGGCAGCCCTGCCGAACTGGTCACCGGCCGCCGTCCTGCTTGCGCAGGTAGTCGCTCAACTCGTCCAGCTCGGCGACGGACCTGGTCGATGCGGTGCGGGGGCTGACCCTGCGTCTGACCGGGCAGATCTGGCCCTGGGTCTGGCTCAGGTGCTGGCTCAGGTGGCGGCACTGACTCGGGTGCTGGCTCGGGTGCTGGCTCAGGTGCTGGTTCTGCGGCGCCCGGCGGCGTGGGGCCCGCGGTCTGGTGGAAGCATCGCGTGCATCGGCGGCGGGGGCGTCCTCTGCGGGCTAGGTCTGCGGCTGGGGCTGCGGGTAGCCGTACGAGGCGCTGCGGCGCTGCGGCATGCCGTACAGGAGGCGGACCGGCCGCACCGAGCTGCTGCCGGCGGCCGTGCCGGATGTCGGCGACCAGGTAATACGTGACCGACACGGCGGGTTCTACCAGCATCAGGCCCATCGCGGCATTGCCCCCACCAGGTGGCGAGACTCCTCACCGACGGATCGCTGAAAGGCGCCGAAACCCAGCAGACGAGAGCTGGACTCCGGCGACGGCGCCGAAGCGCGGTCGACCTTTGCTGCGGGTGGTCGGGGCGAGGCCGGACGTCGTGGCACGAGACGAGGAAGCCGACCGTCCAGGACGGCGATCGCCACGAAGAGCACGCCGCAGTGATCTCTGCCCTGCTGCTCCGGGCGGCGGAAGCCTGGGCGGCGCGCGCATAGCCGTGGCCGTGCATGGCTCGCTCCTGCTGGGTGGGTGCCTGCGTTCGAACTGCGTGCTCCATCGGGCGAGCGTATGGGCCGACCGGGACAACAGGCGGGTTGTATGCCGAACCGTTGTCCTACCTGGATCGCGCAGAGCCTCACCTCGGTTCCAACAGGGCCGTCGGTGAGGCCGTCGTGCAGGCCCTAGACGAGCGCTGCTCGCCGGAGCCGGCTCGCGCGCGCCTCAGCGCGCCTCCTCGAAAGCGGCGATGGCCCTCTGAACCGCTCGCCGTATCCGGCCTGTTCGGGCAGGGGAGGCGGGGCGGCTGGAAGGCGGCGCACGTCGAGCCGGGTCGCGGTGGGCTGCGTAACTGCTGGCCGCCGGTTGTTCGCGGTGCCGCGCAGGAACCCGGCGAGGGAACCGCGGCAGGTCGAGCGCGGCCGGTCGGGAGCTGCAGCAGCGCGGGCCGCGCCGAAGCGCGGCGCCCGCAGTGGCCTCGTCGACGACGCGGGCGGTCGCGCCTGCTCTGCCGGCGACGGGCGCGACGACGTCCCCGGTCGCCAGGAGCACCCGGATCCTCGCCGGCCGAACCGGCAGGTGGACAGAGACGGCGCCGGTGAGCGTCGTGGTCAGTGAGGGCGCAGGCACGCGCGCGGAGCCCGCCGGTGCCGCTTCGCGGTCGCGGCGGTGTGGAGCGTGGGCGCCCGCGCGCGCGAAGTTCCCGACGGTGGTCTGCGGCCAGCGCCCCGCCAGTCTGCCGGGCGGGCGTCCTCGGGGTGAGCTTCGTGGCCCAGGCGCAGCATCTCCGGTGAGCTCCTCGCGTACGGAGACCAGCTCGGCTTGGCGCCGCCGTCGCCCGCGGCGGGCGGGGCAGCCGGCGCGCGGGCGGGTCGACCTCGTCGTCGAGCAGCTCGATGACCGGCACGGAGCGGGCGAGGTCCGGGCCCGCTCGGCGAGACGTCCGTCCCGGTCGAAGGCGTGCCAGGCGTCGGTGCCGCCTGCTGCGACGGCCCGCCTGTTCGCGGACGTCGCCGGACCGCAGTGCCAGTGAATTGTCGACGAGGAGCAGTTCGGGGGCGGGCGTGGCGGCGGCGGGGCGGCGCAGGACCCACAGGTGCAGCGGGATGTTGTTCGGCGGGACGGCGCCCGCGGGCAGGGCGATCACCGCGCGCAGGGCGCCCGCGGCACGCAGCAGGTCGGCGCGAGATCCGGCGGCGGAGCGGCGGAGGCGACGGTGGGCGGCATCAGGAGGACGGCGGTGCCGCCGTCCTTCAGGCGAGCCAACGCGTGCTGCACCACGCCAGTTCGGACTCGGTGCGGGCCGGGAAGCCGTACTCCCAGCGCGGGTCGTAGGCCAGCTCGTCGTGGCCCCAGCCCCGCTCGTTGAACGGCGGGTGGGCGAGCACCACGTCAGCCCGCACGTCGTCGGCACGCGTCGCCGCGCAGGGTGTCGGCGGCGGCGGTTGCGGAAGGGTGGGCGGCGGGGGTGCTGCCCGGGTCGTCGAGCGCAGGCGCAGGGCGGTGACGCCGCGAGGTCGGGCACTTTGATCCCTGGCCGGTAGGTGCTGGTCCGCGCGCGGGTCGGTGCCGCACGGCGCGCAGCAGGAACTGCGCCGGTGCCGCAGGCCGGGTCGAGGCGGTGTCGGCGGGTCCGGCGAGGGCGGCCATCAGGGCGGCGGGTCCCGGCGGGGTAGTGTACTGCCGCGGGTTCGCGTCGGGTGGCGGCCGAGCAGGAACGCGAAGGCGCGGCGGGTGCCGAGGTCGGCGGCGAGCTCGGCGGCGCCGCGCAACGCGGGGCACGGACGAACAGGGCGGCTGCCTTCGGGGTGGCGGGCGCGCTCGTGGGCCGGTCCGAAGCGGGGGCGAGGACGCGCCTTCGAGGGCGGCGGGCAGGCGCTCGGCGAGGAGGCGGTCGTCGCTCTCGCCGTTCAGCGCGAGCCACTCCGTGGAGCGGTCGTGGACGAGCAGGAGGACGGCTTTCCGGCGTGCAGCAGCGCGGTGACCGGGCCCGCAGTGGCCGGCGAGGCTGCGCTGCCAGACGCGCTCGCGCAAAGCGGGACCTCGGCGAGCTTTCGCCCTGCGCGCAGCCGCTCCTCGACCTCGGCGAGCGCGAAGGAGGGCTGGTCTCGGTGCCGCCCACCGGCTTGAAGTCGGCGTGCCGTCGCCGCCAGCTGCTGACCGCGGCCCGTCCGGACCCTCGGCGAGCCGGGCGATTCCGGCGGCCGTCACCTCTGTCGCGTTCTCCATGCGCCCGACCCTACCGACCTCGACGTAAGAACCGGGTCCACAACTGTTCACACGTCGATCTCCGTGAACGCGGTTGACTCGGTTCACAGGCAATGGTGTTCTTGACCCAGCCAACCGCCGGATACGGAGAAAGCCGGGGAGAGGTTGGCGTCTCTCATCTCGGAGAACAGACATGTCGCAGGCCCAACAGCACCCCAGTACCCGCCGGAACCCAGCCGCCGCAGCAGCAGCCCCAGCAGCAGATCGCGCGGAACGGACTGGGGACGGCGGCGCTGATCCTCGGCATCATCGGCGCCGTGTCGGGCCTGATCCCGTTCATGTTTCTGGCTGGCCGGCATCCTCGGTGTGGTCGCGCTGATCCTGGGCCTGACAGGGCCGGGGCCGCGCCAAGCGCGGCGGGCGACGGGTACAAGGGCGTGGCGCTGGCCGGGCGATCCTCGCGCTGGTCTCCCTGGGCCTCGCGGTCTTCGGCGCGTGCACGACGTTCAAGGCCGTCGACGACGCCGTGGACGAGATCCAACAAGTCGGTGTCGGACGCAAGGCGAAGAGACACGAAGCCGTCCGGCGGCGCCGACGCACAAGGACAGTGGCAAGGACAAGGGCGGCAAGGGCGACGAAGCCGGACGGGCAAGGCGCTCGAGGCGGGCGACTCGGTGGTCTACGACGACGACCTGACCGTCACCGTGTCGAACGCGGTCGCGTTCAGCCCGAGCGGAAGTACGCGGCGGGCCACAAGAGCGGCAACCACGCCTACAAGGTGACCGTGACCGTCACGAACGACAGCAGGAGAAGTTCGACGCGAGGCCTGCTGTCCGCCGACGCCCGCGCCGGCGCCGACGGTGTGTCGGCGCGGAGCAGATCTTCGACGACAAGGTCGGCACGGGCTTCGAGGGCACCATCACACCGCCACGGCAAGAAGGCCACGGTCGTCCTACGGCTACGGCAGCCCGGCCGCCGCCAAGAACCTGACGGTCGAGGTCGCGCCGAGCTTCAGTACGACACTCTGCACAGTGGGACCTCAAGCTGTGCAGGGCCACCGAGGGTGGGGACGCGGCACGCGCTCACAGCGCGTGCCGCACCCACGTTCGGCTCGACGTACGCGGCGAGGTCCCGCTCGGAGCAGACAGTGCACCGGCACCAGACCCGAAAGGCGCTCGGCGGCGCCGGCTCGTGTCGAAGGGCGGTCCACTCCGCCACTCGGCGGGCGAGGCGGACACGGTCATCGAGGCGGGCGCCACCTTCTCGATGACGCCGCCGGCGCACGTGCACCCGCAGCAGTCCGCCGGCAGCCCGTCCGGCTCCCGCACGCGGTACGCGTACTCGCTCATCGGCGTCGCCGGCTCCAGGTGCTTGGCGCTCGGCCGCACGGGCGCGACGACCTCGCCGAGCCGCGGGCCCCGCGCGTTCTCCCGCATCGCGGCGAGCATCCGCCCCGACAGGCCGCGGCCCAGGAGGCCCGGCCTGATCGTGATCTCGATGGCGCTGACGGTGTCGGGCTCGACGCCCGGGCGCGGTCGGTGAACGCCCACTGGAGCACCTGGTCCCAGCCGCCGTCGGGCAGCGCGCCGCGCCCTCGGCGTGCAGCGCGACACGGCACGCTGTACGCCTTGGCGACCACGGTCCCCACGCGGTGTCCGTGGCGACGAACGCGTAGTCGCGCAGCTCCTGCCAGGCCCACCGCAGCAGGGCCGGCGCCCACCCGGTCGTGGGCGATGAACTCCGGCCAGGTGTCCGGCATCGTCCACATGTCCACGGCGAGCTCGGGGCGCTCGGCGAGCGTGGTGATGAGTGAGGCCGGTGTCCCGGTCGGTCGTCGTCATGCGCTCATCGTGCATGGAACCGGGGGCGGCGCCGCAGTCGGATTTCCCCCGGTGGGCAGCTTCTGGTCCGGGCAGCCGCCCAGCACCCGCTTCATGGCGTCGCGTTCGGCGCCGGTCACCCACACGTACTTCTTCTTCACGGCGACCTGCCCGGCGACGTAGGTGCACCGGTAGCCCTTTGTTCGGCGGCAGCCAGGTGGCCGTGTCGCCGTCCCCCTTGCTGCGGTTGGGCGTGGCGCCCACGGCGAGCAGGTTGGAGCGGGTCGTTGGCGAACGCGATGCGCTTGCTCGGCTCCCCCACTGGAAGGCGCCCTTCTGCCAGGCGTCGGACAGCGCGACGAGGTGGTCGATGTCGACCTGGCTGCGGCCGCGCACGAGCGCGATGTCGCCGCCGCCGTACGGATCGGGGGCGAGGGACCCGGCGGAGACCTTGCACTTCGCCGTCGGCGAACCGCACCCCGTCCAGGTCCCGCTTGAGGATGTCGTCGCGGGTGTCGCAGCCGTTGGAGTCGGTGTCGGCCCAGGCGCTGCTGAACCGCTCGCGCGCGTAACCGGTCTTCGGCGCGCGGCTCCTGACCGTGAGCGCGTCGACGGCGGCGAAGCGCGCTGCCCGTCGCGCCGTGCGGCTCGGGCCCCGACTCGCCCCCGCCACCGGTGGTCGCCTCGCACCCGGTGACGGGCCACGACGGCCGCCAGCACGGCGACCACGGCCCGTCCGGCCCTCGCAGCACGGCACTACCTCCCATTTGGTGTCGTTCGGCCCGCTCACCGTACCTGAAGCATGATCACACTTTGCCGATGCCCAGACGTCGTGACGGACGGCAGCAGTCCGGAGCCGAGGACGCTCACCCACAACGGGCCGAGCAGCTCCGCGAGTTCGGCCGTGGCGTCTCGCGCCGAGGGACCGCCAGGGGGCCCGTGGCGAGCCGGTCCGTCATCGTCTCGACCTCGCGCGCAGCGCGCGGCCCGCGTCGGTGGCGATCCCGTCGTCGTCCAACAGGCCCCGGCCGGCGAGGAGTTGGTGCGAGGCGTCCCACTGGTTCCGGGTCCAGCCGCGGCTCGCGAACGTCTCCAGGGGCGCCGCGCCGATCGCCGCGAACGACACCAGAGTCGGCCGGCTGAGCCGCCGTCAGCAGCGCCGCGACGTGGCCGTCGCCGCGGTGCTCGCGCAGCACCGTCGCGGCCTGCCACAGCACCAGGTGCAGGGCGTCGGGCCAGGGCAGTTCGGCGTTGGCGGCGGCCAGCGGACGGCCCTCGACGTGCACGGCCTCGGCGGCCCGGCGGGCCAGATCGGCGGCGCGGGACAGCTCGGGCCCGTCCAGAACGTCACCGAACAGCGCCCGGTAGGCGCGGTCGACGCCGCGCAGCCGGGCGGCCAGGACGTCGTCGGGCGACGCCACCTCCCAGGCCGCGGGCACGTGCTCGGCGACCATGGCCGGGTTGAAGCTGTAGAACGCGGACGCGACCTGGTGGCGCCGCGCGCGCCCAGCGGGGCGGCCCGCCACGCGAAGTAGTCTCGGCCACCGCTCCCCCACCTCGTAGCCGAGCGCGGCGGCCTCCTCGAAGGCCTCGGGCGCGTAGTAGAGCACCGCGTGCAGCGGCTCCAGCAGGTGCCACACTGACGGACCTTGGCGTCGGGCACGGGCGTGTCGGACATGGTGGTGGCCCTCCCTGTTTGACCTTGCCACTGGCGTCAGGGTCAGACGTCGGTATGGACACCATGAACGCCACCGTCGAGCGCGGAACAGTCGTCGTCACCGGAGCGGGCACCGGCATCGGCCGCGCCACCGCCCACGCCTTCGCCGCGGTCGGCCACCCCGTCGTCGCCGTCGGCCGCAGGCCGGAGCCCGCTCGCGGAGACCGCCGCGTACGCCCCCGGTCTGATCACCCCGCTCAGCGCCGACGTCACCGCGGCCGACGGACCCCGCGCGCATCGTCCGCACCGCGCTGGAGACGCACGGCCGCATCGACGTCCTCGTCAACAACGCGGGCGTCACCGGATCCGAGTCCTGGAGACCTACACGCGCGACTCCGCGCGCGCCCTGCTCGGCACGAACCTGGTCGCCCCGGTCCTGCTCACCCAGGCGGCGCTGCCCGCGCTGTCCGCCGCGCGGGGCGTCGTGATCAACGTGACGACGGCCGTCGGGCAGCGCGGCTGGCCCGGCAACTCCCTCTACGCGGCCGGGAAGGCGGCCCTCGACTCCCTCACCCGCAGCTGGGCCGTGCAGCTCGCTCCGCGCGGCGTCCGGGTCGCGGCGGTCGCGCCCAGGGGCGATCGAGACGCCCATCGCCGACCACGCCGCGTTCACGCCCGAGGAGCGAGCCGCGATCCGCAGGTGGCAGCTGGACCACACGCCGATGGGCCGCGTCGGGCGGCCGGAGGAGGTCGCCGCCACGATCCTCCATCTCGCGTCGCCGGCCGCGTCGTTCGTCACCGGGGTGATCGTTCCGGTGGACGGGGGTGCGGTGGTGGCGTGACGATGCCCCCATGGGGACCACGCAGACCATGCGGATCGGCGAACTCGCCGCGGCCACCGGGGCGACGCCGCGCGCGTTGCGCCACTACGAGCAGGCGGGTCTGCTCACGCCCTCGCGGGCGGGAACGAGGTACCGTGTGTACGACGACGCTGCCGTGACCCGCGTCGGCAACATCCGCATGCTGGTGGAAGCGGGACTCACCGTGGACGACGTCAGGGTGTTCCTGCCGTGCCTGGACGGCGACATGCTGGCAGGGGCGCCTTCGCCCGGGTTCTTGCTGTCGCCCGGGAGCGGCTCGCGGTGATCGAGCGGCGGATCGCGGGTGCAGATCGCTCTGCGACCGCCTGACCTCAGCACTCGACGCATCCGCTGGGGGTCGGTCTAGCGCTTCGCCGTTGCAGGTTTCGGGTTCTTCGGCGGGTGCGGGTGGGGTGGGGCTGATCCGACTGCGTCTGCCGGGCTGACCATTCGTCGCGGGGTGCACCACCGTCGCGGCTGGATCGCTGCAGTTCCCTGCGCCCCTAAAAACCGGATGCGTCTGCCGGGTTGAGCTGTCATCGCGGGCTGCACCACCGTCGCGGTTGCTCGCGCAGTTCCCCCGCGCCCCTAAAAGCCGGATGAGGGCTGTCGTCGCGAGGTGCACCACCGTCGTGGCCGGTCGCGCAGTTCCCCGCGCCCCTGAGATGCGCACCTGCGGTCGGCATCTCCCGGCGGGGAAGGCTGCGCGTCAGCGCATGCCTTCCAGGGGGCGCGGGGAACTGCGCGAGCCCCACGCGCCCGCAGTCCGCGACGAAGGCCCAACCGGCAGACGCAGTCGGTCTTCAGGGGCGCGGGAACTGCGCGAGACGCGCCCACCGGGCCGCGGTCGAGGACGTTCCGGGGCAGCCCCCACCCCCACCCGCACACGAACCAGCGGCTCCCTACGAACCCAGGATCGACGTCAAGAACTCGCCCACCCAAGCCAGCAGCTCGCGGCCCGACCAACGGCTTGCCGCCCACCTTCGCCGCCTTCGGACGCGGGACGAGGATCTGGTGCGTGGCCGGCTTTGATGACAGTGCCCGGGTAGAGGCGCTTGAGCCGCAGCTCCTGCGACTCCCGCAACTCCACCGGCGCGAACCGGATGTTGCTGCCCTGGAGGACGATCTCGCCGACCCCGCAGGCGCGGGACGGCATGCGCAGGCCCGCGACCAGCAGCAGGTTCTCGACGGGCTCCGGGCAGCTTGCCGTAGCGGTCGGCGAGTTCCTCGCGGACGTGCCCTGACGTCCTCCTCCGTGTTCGCGGAGGCGATGGCCCGGTACGCCTGGAGACGCAGCCGCTCGCCGGGCGCGTAGTCGTGCGGGACGTGCGCGTCGACCGGCAGCTCGATCTTGACCTCCAGCGGCGGCTCCTCCTCCAGCCGCCGTCAGCGAGGCCCGGTGGTCCGCACGGCCTCGCCGACCATGCGGACGTACAGGTCGAAGCCGACGCCCGCGATGTGGCCGGACTGCTCTCCGCCGAGGAGATTTCCGGCTCCGCGGATCTCCAGGTCCTTCATCGCGACGTGCATGCCCGCGCCCATCTCCGTGTGCTGGGCGATCGTCGCGAGGCGTTCGTGAGCCGTCTCCGTCAGGGGCTTCTCGGGCGGGTAGAGGAAGTACGCGTAGCCGCGTTCCCGGCCCACGGCCGACACGGCCGCGCAGCTGGTGGAGCTGGGAGAGAGCCGAGGTTGTCGCCGCGCTCGACGATGAGCGTGTTGGCGTTCGAGATGTCGATGCCGGACTCGACGATCGTCGTGGAGACGAGGACGTCGAACTTCTTCTCCCAGAAGTCCACGACGACCCGTTCCAGGGCCTGTTCCGACATCTGGCCGTGGGCGGTCGCGATGCGCGCCTCGGGCACGATGTTCGCGCAGCCGGGCCGCCGCCCGGTCGATCGACTCGACGCGGTTGTGGATGTAGAAGACCTGGGCCCTCGCGGAGCAGTTCGCGGCGGATGGCCGCGCCGATCTGCTTTCTCCTCGTACGGTCCGACGAAGGTGAGGACCGGGTGGCGCTCCTCGAGGCGGGGTCGTGATCGTCGACATCTCCCGGATGCCGGTGACCGCCATTTCGAGCGTACGGGGGATGGGGTCGCGGACATCGTGAGGACGTCGACGTTGGCCCGCAGCTTCTTCAGCTGCTCCTTGTGCTCGACGCCGAACCGCTGCCTCGTCGACGATGACCAGGCCCAGGTCCTTGAACTTGGTCTCGGAGGAGACAGGCGGTGCGTGCCGATGACGATGTCGACGGAGCCGTCGCGCAGCCCTTCGAGCGTCGCCTTCGACCCGGTGTCCGTCTGAGCGGCTCAGCGCCTCACGCTGACCGGGAACTGGGCGTACCGCTCGGAGAACGTGCCGAAGTGCTGCTGCACGAGGAGGGTCGTCGGGACGAGAGACCGCGACCTGCTTGCCGTCCTGGACGGCCTTGAAGGCGGCGCGGACCGCGATCTCCGGTCTTGCCGTAGCCGACGTCGCCGCAGATCAGCCGGTCCATCGGGACCGTCTTCCATGTCCTCCCTTGACCTCGGCGATGGTGGTCAGCTGGTCGGGCGTCTCCGCGTACGGGAACGCGTCCTCCAGCTCCCGCCGCCACGGGGTGTCCGGGCCGGCAGGCGTGGGCCGGGCGCCGCCATGCGCGCCGAGTACAGCTTGATCAGGTCGGCGGCGATCTCCGCTGACCGCCTTCTTGGCGCGCGCGCCTGAAATTCTTCGTCCAGGTCGGCGCCGCCGAGCGATAGCCGCGGGGTCGGGCCTCCGCACGCCGATGCGCTGGCGATCTGCTCCAGCTGAGCCGGTGGGGATGTAGAGGCGGTCGCCGGGCTGGCCGCGCTGGCGCGGCTCGACGACGGGCACTCGCGGGTGGCGCCTGGACCGTGCGCTGCACCATCTCGATGAGCGGCCGACGCCGTGCTGCTCGTGCACGATGTAGTCGCCGGATTCGAGGTAGGCGGGTCGATGGTCTTGCGGCGCCTGGCGGGCATCCGCTGGCCGTCCTTGCCGGCCGTCTTCTGCCCGGTGAGGTCGGTCTCCGTGAGGACGGCGACCTTCAACTCCGGGTGCACGAAGCCGAATTCGAGGCTGCCGCGAGATGCCTGGACGACGGAGGGCGCGAGTTCGGCGAGGTCCTTGTCGAGGCGGGCCGCGATGCCCTCGCCGCCGAGCACCTCGACGGTGCGGGTCGCGGGGGACCGTGGCCCTCGGTGACGAACACGGTCCGCCAGCCGTCCGCGAGCCAGCCCTTGGGTGTCGGCAGGGGCCTTGGCGGTGTCGCCGCGGTACGTCTCGGGCGCGTGCATGCCGAGCTGCAGCGTGTCGCCGTCGAGGTCCGCGTCGGCGGCGAACAGGGGACACCGACCACCACATCATGCCGAGCTCGCGGGCCCGGTCGCGGACGTCCGCGATGGACCACAGCGACGCGGCGCCCACGTCGATGGGGGCGTCGCCGCCCGGTCGCGGAGGCCGCCCAGGACGCCTGGAGGAACTCCTGCGAGGTGGCGACGAGGTCGGCGGCCCGGGTCCGTACCCGCTCCGGGTCGCAGACCCACGGCCATCGATCCGGCGGGCAGCACGTCGAGGAGCAGTTCCATGTCGTCGACGAGGACCGGCGCGAGGGACTCCATGCCCTCGACGGCGATGCCCTCGGCGATCTTGCCCAGCAGTTCGCCCAGCTCAGGGTGCTGTTCGGCGAGGGGCCGCCGCTCTGGCGCGTACGTCGGCGGTGAGCAGCAGCTCCCGGCAGGTGGCGCCCACAGGCCGTGCTCGGCGATCTCCAGGGACCGCTGGTCCGGCGACCTTGAAGTAGCGGATCTCCTCGACGTCGTCGCCCCAGAACTCGACCCGGAGCGGGTGCTCCTCGGTCGGCGGGAGGACGTCGAGGATGCCGCCGCGGACCGCGAACTTTCGCCGCGCTTCTCGACGAGTTCGACGCGGGCGTACGCGGCCGCGGCGAGCGCCTCGACCGTCTCGTTCAGATCGGCGCTCCGCCCGGTGCGCAGCGCGACGGGCTCCAGGTCGCCGAGCCCCCTGCACCTGCGGCTGCAGCACCGAGCGGACGGGCGCGACCACCACGGACACCGGGCCGGTCTCCGGGTCGTCGGTGCTGGGGTGGGCGAGGCGGCGCAGCACGGCGAGGCGCCGGCCCACGGTGTCGGAGCGCGGGGAGGCCGCTCGTGCGGCAGCGTCTCCCACGACGGGTACTCGACGACGCCGTCCGGCGGCAGCAGCGAGCGCAGCGCCGCGGCAGGTCCTCGGCCTCGCGGCCGGTGGCGGTGACGGCCAGCACGGGCCGCTTCGCCTCGCGGGCGAGCGCCGCCACCGTGAAGGGGCGCGACGCGGGCGGGCCCACGAGGTCGATGTGCATGCGGTTGCCGTCGCCCGCGGCCTTCACCGCTTCGGTGAGGGCCGCGTCCTTGACGACGGCGTCGAGCAGTCCGTGCAGGCTCATGGGGGCCTTGACCTTCCCGGTCCTGGGGTGGGCAACGCAAAGGACCCGACACGTGTGACGGGCCGGGGGGTTCCAGGGTACGTCGGCGCGCGCCGGGGCGCCGACCGTGCCGGTCCACCACGGAGGAGCCCCACCGGCGGGCCGCGGTCGCGGCCGCTCGGCGGGCTCCTCGGTCCGCTCGGACCGATCGGGTCTAGTCGGTGGCGATGGCGTTCGGGACGTTCATCCGGCCCGCCCGGAACGCGCCGGGATCAGGGCGGCGAACAGGCCCACGAAGGCCGAGCCGATGAAGACCGAGACGATCGTCGGCCAGGGGATCTCCAGGACGCCGAGGCCCTCCAGGGCCCAGCAGCTTCTGGGCCGTCGCGCCGCCCATGCCCAGGCCGAGGCCGAGCAGGGCGCCGAAGAGGGCGATGACCACCGACTCCAGGCGGATCATGCGGCGCAGCTGGCGGCGGGAGAGGCCCGATGGCCCGCATGAGGCCGATCTCCCGGGTCCGCTCGACCACCGAGAGCGCCAGGGTGTTCACGACGCCCAGGACCGCCACGATGATCGCGAGGGCGAGGAGCCCGTAGATCATGTTGAGGAGCTGGCCGACCTGGTCCTTCAGGGTCTCCCTTGTAGTCGGTCTGGTCCTTGACCTTGACGGTCGGGTCGGCGGCGACGGACGACTTCAGCGCCTTGTAGGCGGCGGCCTCGCTGCCGTCGGCGGCCTTCGCGAACATCATCCCGTTGAGCGGCACCCGGTCCTTGGGCAGGTACTGCTCGGCGGTGGCGATGTTGGTGTACATCGCGCCCCTTGTCGAAGGCGGTGTCGTCCGAGGTGATCGCCGCGATCCGCAGCTTGGCCGTGGAGCCGTGGTGGAAGGCGACGGTCATGGTGTCGCCGACCTCGAGATGGTTGCGCTCGGCGAAGCTCGGAGCCGACCGACATCGCGTTCTTCCCGTACGCCGCCGAGCTCGCCGGAGGTGGCCTCGCGCCACGAGGTCCTGGGGCGTAGCTGGGGCTGGCCGCGGAGCGCTCTTCCTCCTCCTTGACGCCGCCCGGGGTGGTCAGCGTGGTCTTGACCCACTGACCTCGGTGACGTGGGAGACGAGCCCGTCCTCCTTGACCTTCTTCAGGGCGTCGGCGGCCTGCGGCATGATGCCGCCCTGGCCCTCGACGATGAAGTCGGCGCCGACCGACTTGTCGAGCTGGTCGGTGGCCGAGGCGACCATCGAGGAGCCGACGACGGAAGGCAGGCGACCAGGGCGAGGCCGATCATCAGGGCCGCGCCGGTGGCGCCGGTGCGGCGCGGCGGGTTGCGCAGCGCGTTGCGCTCGGCCATCCGTCCCGACGGGTCCGAAGAACCGGACAGGGACGGCGCTGATGACGCGGACCACGAGGCCGGCGAGCAGCGGGCCGACGACCACGAAGCCGATGAGCGAGGCGACGATGCCGACGCCGAGCCACAGCGAGCCCTGGCTGGCCTTGTCGGCCTGCGTGGCGAGGTAGAGGGCGAAAGCCGCCGCCGCCGGTGAGCAGCAGGCCGATGATGCCGCGGACGACGCCCGCCTTGGTGTCGGCCGGGGTGCCGGCGTCGCGCAGGGCGGCCATCGGGGAGACCTTGCCGGCCCGGCGTGCGGGCAGGTAGGCGGCGAGGACGGTGACGACGATGCCGAGCAGCAGGCCGACCGCCGGGGTCGTCCACTTCACGGTGAGGTCGTTCGTGGACAGCTCCATGCCCGCGGCGGACATCAGCTTCATCAGGCCGACGGCCAGGCCCACGCCGGCGCCGACGCCGACCACGGAGCCGACGACGCCGAGCAGCAGCGCTCGACGAGGACGGAGCGGTTGACCTGCTTGCGGGAGGAGCCGATGGCCCGCATCAGGCCGATCTCGCGGGTGCGCTGGGCGACCAGCATGGAGAACGTGTTGATGATCAGGAAGATGCCGACGAGGAAGGCGATGCCGGCGAAGCCGAGCAGGGCGTACTTGATGACGTCCATGAAGGAGCCGACGTCGGCGGAGTTGGCGTCCGCGGCCTGCTGCTGGGTCTGGATCTTGTACGTGCCGTTCCCGGAGAGTTCCGCGGCGACGTTCTTCTTGAGCTGCGCGTCGCTCACGCCGTCGGCGGCGGCGACGTTGATCTGCGTGAACTGCCCGGTCTTCCCGATGAGTTCGCGCTGGGCGGTGGCGGTGTCGAAGTAGACGACGGCCGCACCCGGGTTGGTCACGGTGAAGGAGGCCACGCCGACGATCTTGGCGCGATGTCGCCGGTGACGGCGATCGTGCGGGCTCGTCACCCAGCTTCAGGTGGTGCTTCTTCGCGGTGTCGGCGTCGACCATCACCTCGGTGGGGCCGCGCGGGGGCGTGCCCGGAGGTGATCTCCATGGAACGGAGGTCGTTGTCCGTCCAGTTGCCGGCGATGGTCGGGGCGCCGGTCTCGGAGCCCATGTTCTTGTTGTCGGCGTTCACGACGGTCACGTTCATCGAACTGACCGCGCCCTCGGCCGACTTGACGCCGTCGGCCTGCTTCACCGTGGCGAGCAGGAGGCCGGCAGGGCCTCGGGGCGGCCGGTGTCGCTGCCCTCCGCCTCGGAGTCCTTGGGGCTGACGGTGACGTCGGACGCGGTGGCCGTGAACAGCTTGTCGAAGGTCTTGTCCATCGTGTCCGTGAACACGAGGGTCCCGGTCACGAACGCGACCGACAGGAGGACGGCGATGGCGGAGAGGGCCATCCGGCCCTTGTGCGCGAGGAAGTTGCGCAGCGAGGTCTTCATGACGGTGTTGGCACTCATGACGTGCGCCCCCCGCGCGTCGAAGTCCTTCATCCGGTCCAGGACGGCGTCGGCGGTCGGCCGGTGCATCTCGTCGACGATGCGGCCGTCGGCCAGGTACAGGACGCGGTCCGCGTAGGAGGCGGCGACCGGGTCGTGGGTGACCATCACGATGGTCTGGCCGGGCTCGTCGACCGAGCGGCGCAGGAAGCCCAGCACCTCCGCTCCCGCCCGGGAGTCGAGGTTTCCGGTCGGCTCGTCACCGAAGATGATCTCGGGGCGGGCGGCCAGCGCGCAGGGCCACGGCGACGCGCTGCTGCTGACCGCCGGAGAGCTGGGTGGGCCGGTGCTTGAGGCGCGCTCGGCGAGGCCGACCGTCTCGACGACCTGGCGCAGCCACGCGGCGTCCGGCTTGCGGCCCGCGATGTCCATCGGGAGCGTGATGTTCTCGATGGCGTTCAGGAGTGGGCAGCAGGTTGAACGCCTGGAAGATGAAGCCGATGCGGTCGCGGCGCAGCTGCGTCAGCTTCTTGTCCTTGAGGCCGGTGATCTCGGTCTCGTCGAGATGGATCTGACCGGAGGGTCACGGTGTCGAGCCCGGCCAGGCAGTGCATCAGCGTCGACTTGCCGGACCCGGACGGGCCCATGATCGCGGTGAACTGACCGCGGGCGATGTCCACGTCGACGTGGTCGAGCGCGACGACGCGGGTCTCCCGACCCGTACGCCTTCACCACCTGGCGTGCCCTCGCGGCAACAGCCGTTCGCCCGCCAGTGCCCCGTGCCTGGGAATCGTCACAGCCGTTGTCACGGTTTTTCTCCTATGTCGGTTACCTGCGCCCGCAGCTCTCTGCGGCACGTTCAGAGTCTGGTGACGCGGGGGCCCGGGCGCGCTGGTGGAAGTCACCGTCTTTCCCTGGGGAAAACCCCACCCCTCGAAGGTAGGGAGGAACCCCCCTGCGGGCTCGTCCTCCAAGGGGACGAGACCGTCCCCTGTCCGAAGTACGGAGGTCCCCCTAGGGAGGTCCACCCCTCGGTGGAGCCCCTACTCAGGGTCGCCTCCACCCGCATAAGCTCGGCGGCGGAGATAGGTGCAGGGGGAACACATAAAGGGGGAGGGGCCCGGTCGTGACCGACATCGCCCATGACCGGCGGCGCGGCGCGGTCGTCGCCGCGCTGATGCTGTCCATGGCGCTCGCCGCCCTGGACTCCACCATCGTCTCCACCGCCGTCCCGCAGATCGTCGGCGACCTCGGCGGCTTCTCCGTCTTCTCCTGGCTGTTCTCCGGCTATCTGCTCGCGGTGACGGTCACGCTGCCCGTGTAGCCGGCCGGCTGTCGGACTCGCTCGGCCGCAAAGCCGGTCCTGATCGCGGGCAGCGTGCTGTTCCTGATCGGGTCGCTGCTGTGCGCCTGCGCGTGGGGACATGGGGTCCCTGATCGCGTTCCGGGTGGTGCAGGGGCTGGGCGGCGGCGCCATCCAGGGCACGGTGCAGACCCTGGCCCCGCGGACATGTACCCGCTGAAAGGAACGCCCCAGGATCCAGGCGAAGTTGTCCACGGTGTGGGCGACGTCGTCGGTGCTCGGCCCGGCGCTCGGCGGCGTCCTCGCCTCCACCACGGGCTGGCGCTGGATCTTCCTGATCAACCTGCCGATCGGCGCCGTCGCGCGCTGTTCCTCGTGGGCCGCCACCTGCACGAGCCGCGCCGCGCGAGGCGCCCGCGTCCGAAGGTCGACTGGGCGGGCGCCCCTCGCCGTGTTCGCGGCGGGCGGCGTGCTGCTGACCTGGCTGGTCCAGGGCGGCGTCGCCTGGGCCTGGACCTCGTCGTCCTCGATCGCCCTGCTGGGTACGGGAGTCGCGCTGATCGGCGTCGTCGTGGCGATCGAACGGCGGGCCGCCGAACCGATCCTGCCCGGCTGGGTGTGGCGGCGCCGGACGATCGCCGCGGTCAATCTGGCGCTCGGCGCGATGGGCCTGCTGATGGTCGCGCCGACCACGTTCCTGCCGACGTACGCCCAGTCCGTCCTCGGCCTGTCCCCCGACGGCCGCCGGGTTCGTGCTGTCGGTGATGACGCTGAGCTGGCCGGTGTCGGCGGCCCTGAGCCAGCACGTCTACCGCAGGATCGGCTTCCGGAACACGGCCGCGCTCGGCATGACGGCGGCGCTGGCGCTGCTCGCCGCGTTCCCGCTGCTGCCGTTCCCCGGCGCGGTCTGGCGGCCGACGCTGCTCAGCCTGCTGCTCGGCGCGGCCCTCGGCCTCTTCCAGCTGCCGCTCATCGTGGGCGTGCAGTCCACGGTCGGCTGGGCGGGCGCGGCACCGCCACCGCCTCGATCCTCTTCTACCGGCAGATCGGGCAGACCATCGGCGCCGCCGTGTTCGGCGCCGTCGCCAACGGGGGTGATCTCGGCCCGCCTCGGCAGCGGCACCGACCTCGACGCGGTGGCCCGCGACCCCAGGGGCGGACGGGGTGCGGCAGGCGATCGACGCGGCGGTCGACTCGGTGTACGTCGGGGCGGCGTGCGCGGCGGGTCTGGCGCTGCTGGTCCTGCTGACCCTGGCGCCGCGCCGGTTCCCCGTCCTGGAACCGGAAACCGTGGCGGACCCCCTACCGGACGGGACCGCGCAGGAGAAGTCATCCACGGCACAACTCCCCCACCAGCAACACTCACCCCGGACACAAGACAACCCCCACCGAACCGACTGATCAGTTCGTCGAAACCCCTCGCCCAACTCACCTACCTGCGAGTAACGTTCCGGCTCCCCCACCTCACACTCCCTGCGGTCCGCTCGTCCCCGGCGGACCCGAACCGTGCAAGGAGCCCCGGGATGACCCAGCCGTACCCGCAGTACCCGCCTCCCCAGCCCCACGCCGCCCGGTCGCACCGCCTCGTCACCCCGACCGCGGCCCGGTCGACCCGGCGAGACGGCCCCGCGGGGCGAACTGAGACTGCTGCGCACGGCCTACCGCTGGCAGCGCCGCGGTCTCGACGCTCACCGCGATCGGCTACTTCTTCACGTTCCTGCTCCTGTCGGCGTTCGCCCCGTCCCTGATGACCCGCGCGGTCACCGGCGGCCTCTCCTTCGGCCTGCTGATCGGCGTGTGCCAGTTCCCCGTGACCTGTCTGGCGCTCTACGTGTACGAGCACACGGCACGGCGCCGCGTCGACCCGCTCGCCCACCGGCTGCGCCGCCGGGGAGGACGCGATGAACCCCGTCGCCGCGACGTCCGTGTCCACCGAGTCGATGGCCCTGGTCGCGTTCACCGGCGTCGCCTCGGTCATCCTGCTGCTGTGCATCGTCACCGGGCCCGAGCGGGACGACCTCGCGGAGTTCTACACGGGCTTCGGCCGGCTCGGCCCGATGCGCAACGGGCTGGCGATCGCCGGTGACTACATCTCGGCGGCGACCGTCCTCGGCACCTGCGGCGTCGTCGCCCTCACCGGGTACGACGGCGCGGTCCTCGCGCTGGCCACCGCGCTCTCCCTGACGCTCCTGATGTTCCTGCTGGCCGAACCCCTGCGCAACGCGGGCCAGTTCACCATGGGCGACGTGCTCGCCCGCCGGATGCCGGGCCGCGCCGCTCGGCTCGCGGCCTGCCTGGTCACCCCTCGCGGCGCTGCTGCCGATGATGCTCGTCCAGCTCGCGGGCGCGGGCGACCTGCTGGGGGTTCCTGCTCGGCTTCGACAGCGCCGGGTTCAAGACCGGCGTCATCGTCACCGTCGGCGGCCTGATGATCAGTTACGCGGCGATCGGCGGCATGAAGGGCACCGCCGTCATCCAGCTCCTCAAGATCGTGACGCTGCTCGGCTCCGGCACCGTGGTCTCCGTGCTGATCCTGCGCCGCTTCGACTGGGACCCGGGCGCCCTGCTCGCCGCGGCGGTGGCCAACAACGGCGCGGGCAGCGCCTATCTGAAGTCGGGGCTGCAGTTCGTGCACAGCGGCAGTCCCCGCCTCGACATGATCAGCGCGTATCTGACGGTGATGCTCGGCGGCGCCGCGCTGCCGCACGTCACGATGCGCATGTACACGGCGCGGCACGCCCGTGAGGTGCGCCGCTCGATGTCCTGGGCGGTCACCTCGACGGGGGTGTTCGCGCTGATGATCTCGGTGATCGGGTTCGGGGCGACGGCGCTGATCGGCAGCAAGGCGATCGCCGCGGCCGACCCGCAGGGCAACACGGCGTTCCTGCTCGGCTCGCGCGCCGCGTTCGGCGCCGAGCTGAGCACCGCGGGCGCCCTGGTGTTCACGACGGTCACCACCGCGCTGTTCCTCACGCTGCTCGCCTCGGTCTCGGGCATGATCCTGGCCTGCGCCAACTCCCCTGGCCCACGACGTGTTCGCGCACTGGGGCCGCACGGAGCCGACGCCCCTGCAGGGAGATGACGCTGGCCCGCTGCTCGGCGCTCGCGGTCGGCGCCCTCACCATCGCGCTCGCCACCTACTTCCAGCACCGCAGCCTGCAGCCGCTGGTCTTCCTCGCGCTCGGCATCGGCGCGTCCGCGCTCGCCCCGGCGCTGGTGTACAGCCTGTTCTGGCGCCGCTACACCCGTACCGGGCTGCTCTGCACGCTGATCGGCGGCACGCTCGCCGCGATGGTCCCTGATCACCGGCACCACGCTGGTGTCGGAGCAACCCGGCGTCGCTCTTCCCCGACCGGGACTTCACCTGGTTCCCGTTCACGACGACGGGTCTGGTCTCGATCCCGCTGGGCTTCTTCCTCGGCTGGCTGGGCACGGTGCTCACCGCGCCGCGCAAGGCACAGGCCCAGCGGCAGCTCTACGAGGCGGTGGAGGGCTGGATCCTGGCGGGGGCGCCGGTGACGCCGCCCCCCGCCCGCCGCTACGACCGGTAGCGGAAGAGGATCCGGCCCCGGGTCAGGTCGTACGGGCTGATCTCCACCAGGACCCGGTCGTACGGGAGGATCTTGATGTGATGCTTGCGCATCTTCCCGCTGATGTGCGCGAGCACCACGTGCCCCTTCTGCATCTCGACCCGGAACGTCGCGCCCCTGCGGGTCACTCGACGACGACGCCTTCGAGCTCGATGCCCGCTTCGCCACGCGTGCCATGGTTATCGATCGCTCCAACTCGACGTTGCCGCCGACCCGTCGGGCACCGACCTCCGCCAGCAGGGACAGCGCGGCCCGGTTGGACTCCCTGGGCCTCGGCCCAGGGCGCCCGCGACCCCGGCGGCGTGCAGCGAGCCGAGGGACCTCGGCGAGCAGGGCCCGGGCGATGCCGCGGCGCCGCACGTCCCGCGCGCACGGCGAGCAGCCCGATCCGCGGCCTGCGCGGCACGGGCGCGATCCTGAAGCATCCCGACGTACCGGCCGTCGAGGACGGCGACGGCGTACTTCGCCGGGTCGACGACGGTGACCCCGGGCGGCAGCGGCACCACCTCGGCGGGCATGGTGTGCCAGCCGCCCGCGGCGCGCCACCTCGTCCCGGACCGCCCGGTCGAGATCGCGCAGCGGGCCCTCCCTGCGCGCGCGCCGAACGGCACGATCGTGACGCCCTCGGGCACGGGCGCGGCACCGAGTCGGTGACGCCGGGATCGGTGGGGACGACGTACTCGCCCTCGCGGCGCCCCCGGCGTGAAGCCGGCCTGCCGCCACCGGGCGACGAGGTCGTGTCGTCCTCGTCCACCACGGTGTGCAGCGGCGTGGGCAGCGCGGCGGGCAGACGCGCGGGCGAGCCGGTCGAAGGCGGCGTCGTCGCCAGGCGTCGATGCTGACGTAGGCCCGGCCGCCGGCCCGGTGCGAGGTCCCCTGTACCGACGACGCGGTCGCCCTCCAGGGCCTGCCACTGGTCGTCGGCGACCCGCGTGACCTCGATGGATGGGGATGCCGGTCCTGATGCGTGTGTGGTCATGGTGTCCGTCCTTCGGAAGTGCGGTCCTGGCACTCCCGGCGACACCTGCGTCAGTCGCCCGACCGTGAAGGACAGGGGGAGCACCCATGCGATACAGCGTTCACGGGACTCACCTCCTGGGCCGGCTTCACGATCACCGGAAACCTAACACCCACCGCCCGCCCGGCCAACCGAATTACGCTGCGGGAGTTCTCCGACGACCGGCGACCGGCGACCTGCGACCGGGGAAGGCGGCACGGCATGACGGACGGCGAAGCGCTGCCCGGCGGGTACGTGCGGCAGGTGACGCGCGTGGGCACGACGGTGCGCAGGACGCCCGCACCGCGCTCCGCGTACGTGCACGAGCTGCTCGCCCTCTTCGAGCGGCGGGGCTGGCGGGGCGCCCCGCTTCCTCGGCGTCGACGACCTCGGCCGCGAGGTCCTGGACCACCTGCCGGGCCGGGCCGCCCTCGCTCCCGGGGACAGCGGTCGGCACGCACGGACCGAGGCGCTGACTCAAGTCGCCGTCCTGGTACGGGAGTTCCATGACGTCACCGCCGACTCCGGGCTGGCCGCTGGGACACAGAGGGTCGTCTGCCACAACGACCTCGACCCCCGCAACACGGTGTACGCCACCGAGGCCGGCGAGTGGCGTCCCACCGGCTTCATCGACTGGGACCTGGCCGCCCCGGGCCGCCGCGTCGACGACGTCGCCCACGTGTGCTGGCAGTACCTGGACCTCGGGCCCGCGATCGACGACGTGCCGGAGGCCTCCCTCCCGCCAGCTGCGCCTGCTCTGCGACGCGTACGGCCTGACTCGACCGGACCCCCGCTGCTGCCCGCGGTCCCTGTGGTGGCAGGACCGCTGCCTGCGCGGCATCGACGCGGCCGCCGACGCGGGCGACCCGGCGATGCGCCGGCTGCGGGACCGGGGGCGTGGTGACGCGGATCCGCGCCGCCCACGCGTGGGTGACCCGGCACCGCGCGGAACTGGAGCGCGGCGCTGTGACCCGGGGCGGCGGCGCCTGCTTGCCGAGGCGTTCCGCCGTCGCCGCCCTGCGGGCCAGGACCCCGTCGCTCAGTTCCGCCATCTCCCGCAGCGCGTCCCGGCGTTCGCGCTTGGCGAGGCGGTCGAGGTGGGAAGCCGGCCGTAGAGGTGGTCGGTCTCGTGCTGGAGGCAGCGGGCGAAATAGCCGCGGCCCTCGACGACGAGCGGGTTGCCGTCCTTGTCCTGGCCGCGGACGACCGCGTGGTCGGCGCGCGGCACCGGCTTGTACGGGCCGGGGGACGGAGAGGCAGCCCTCCATCTCGTCGACGAGCCTGCGGGGTGGCGAGCGGCTCCTCGTCGAGGACCGGGTTGGCGATGTGGCCGACGTGCCGCACGCCCCAGTCGTCCTCCATGTCGTACACGAACAACTGGAGGTCCACGTCGACCTGGTTGGCGGCGATGGCCGCGCCGTGCGCGACGTGGTTCGTGGCGAACATGTCGTCGATCAGCCGGGACAGCTCCGGCGTACCGAAGTGCGCCTCCGTGACCGGTGCGCAGCGGCGGCGCAGCACCTCCTCGCCGACCACCGTGATGCGCCGCACCGCACCCCCGCTCGACCTCCGGTGACATCCCGCTCCCGGCCATGTCCACCCAACTCCCCTCCGCCTCACGTCACTTGACTAATCCCTTTGCAAAGTAGCACCCTTTGCAAAGTGACCGAGGAATCCACGGAGAACGACCCGTCCACGGCCGCGGCGCCCGGCCCCGCCCGCCGGCTGCCCGACCACCCCGTGCGCATCGCGCTGCTCGACCTGCTGGCCGAGGCCGGCACGGTCACGTCGACCCAGGCCGCCGCCCGGCTCGGATACAGCTCGGGCCTCTGCTCGTTCCACCTGCGCCGGCTCGCCGAGCACGGCCCGATCGAGGAGGCCGCGCACGGTGGCGGCCGGGCCAGGCCGTGGCGGCTGCGCTGGGACGACCCCGCGCCAGTCGCTGCGCGCCGCCGACCGCTCCATCGGGACCACTGTGCACCTGACGCCGGAGGAGATCGACGAAGTGGCGCTGGCCGTAAGGGAGTTGCTCGCTCCCCTACGAGCGCCGCCGGTCCCACGGGGCGCGGTCCCGTCGCGGCGGTCACCCGGCTGCGCCCCTGACCGGAGCGCCGGCGCCTACTCGGCCGCGGCCCGCCCGGTGAGGGCCGCCAGCAGGCTCCGTACGTGATCCATGTGCGCCCGCACCTCGTCCCAGCGCCTCCCCCGTGCTCCCGCAGCACCCGCTCCGTCTCCTGGCCACCCGCTCGTCCCGGGCGCGGGCCTGCGCGAAGTTCCGCGGCGGTGGCGTCCGCGTCCTGGCCGTGCCGGGCCGCCTCCTCCGCCTCCGCGAACGCCCGCTTGGCCTCCGAGGAGGCCGGGCCTCCGCCGCCGCCACCGCCGCGGCCTCCCGCTCCTCCGCGGCGGCGGCCCGCTCGGCCGCTTCCCGCTCGAAAGCGTCGAACCGCTCGGCGTGCTCCTTTGGCCTGGTCCGCGAGGACGCCCTCGCAGCGCCGCCGCATCTCCCGCAGCGCGGCGAGCGCCTCGCCCGCGTCTCCCTTCACGTCGCGTCGCGCAGGCGGCCGGGTCTCGTCCGCGGTGGCCCGCCGACCGCTCGCGCCGCCGCTCCGCACGCTGCTCGGCGCCTCCCGCGCGCACCTCGTCGGCACGAGGCCTGCGCCGCGTCGCGCAGTTCCCGGCCCGCGGCGCGTCCGCCGCCTCGGTCCCCGGCCGCCGCGTCGGTACCCGCGTGCTGGACGGCGACGGCCTCCTCCTCGGCGAGTTCCAGCACTGGGCGCGTTTGCCGAGCGTCTCGTAGGTCTGCGGGGCGAGGCGCGGCCGGGCCTCACCTGCCTCCGAGCGCCTCCATGTGCGAGGACGGTCAGCGCGCGGCGCGCTCCCACGCCTCGTCGCGGGCGCCGGACGAACCGGCGGCGCCGGGCGCCACCTGCCGGGACGGTAGCCACGACTCGTACGGCCGTACGGCGACGCCCTGCCTGCACCGCTCATCACGTTGATCCCCTCTCCCACCGGTCTGCACCGGTCTCCGCCCGACAAAACCGACGGAAACCGACGTGCGACGTTCTGCGCGATTGGCGCACATCTTTATGGATCAAGCGGAACCGCTCATAACGCGACGCCGCCCGACCCGCTCGGTCAAGAGTGTTGCGTCAATTGGGTGTCCCGAAAGTCGGAGTCGCGGTGTCGCGGAGCTGGCGAAGAGCTGACCGGCCTCGGAGAGTCGCACCGACCCCGGGCACGGACGGCTGCTCGCCACCGGCGCAGTCGTCGTCGCGGGTCCGACTCTGCACACGCCCATCGAGGCGAGCGATCCCGTCGCCGGTGTCGGGTCGACCGCGTGAAGCGCGCGTCGAGGGACGCGCTCAGGAACAGGATCAGCTTCCACGGCGGGATCAGGACGCGCCCGCGCTGAGCGCTTGTCGGCGATGGCGTCGACCAGCTGCCGCTGCCGCTCTGTGATGGCTTAGGTCGCCCGCGGTCAGGTAGCGGGCCCGCGCGTACTGCAGGGCCTGGACCCCGTCCATGTGCTGACAGCCCGCGTCGAGTCGGCCCCGGACTTCTCGTCCGTGCAGCCCGCCCTCCGGTACGCGGAGAATTTGACGCCGCCCGGCGAGTCGACGCGACGTCGACCAGGCCGTCCGCGTAGTGGTCGAGCGCACGCAGGCCCGTCGCGCCTGCTCCACGGTCCGGGTGAGCAGCGGCGCGCGCCGCCGAGCGCGCGTACGCCGAGTTGATCTTGCTTGCCGTGGCCGGGAATGGACACGTACGAGTCGCGGGGACGGAGAGTCAGATAGGGCCCGCTTTGTCCTCGTAGTGCAGGATCATGATCGTGTCGGTGTTGAGGGCGTCGTTGCCGACGTGGAGCGCCTTGCGCTGTTCGGGCGTCAGGTCCGCGCGAGTCCGAGCTTGACGGCAGAGCAGCCAGTCCCGTGCCGCGCTGCCCGCCGCCGGGCGGCGATCGTCGGGCGGTGAAAGGCGTCCGTGGTCCGCAGCCGCGAGTCCGCCCAGCGCTGCGTGGGCCGTGCCGTATCCCAGCAGCAGGACCAGGACGACGAGCGGAGATCAGCAGGGACCCTCTTGGGCCAGCGCCGCTTCGTCTTCCCGCTGCCGCTGCGGAACGATGTCGCCTCGCCTCCTGCATGAGCGCACGATCGGGGGCGCCCGACCGGTCCCGCAGGTCGAGCGCCCCGTCGTCAGCGCCGTGCACTGACGGTTACAGCAGGCCGTCCCACATCTGCTCCAGCAGCACCGACCACCAGGTCTCCAGGCGAACCGAGGGCGGCCGGGTCGGTGGCGCTGAGCTGGGCCTGGAAGTCGACCGTCCAAGCCCGCCTGCTCTGGGTTGAGCCCGAAGCGCAGCCACGCCACATCCGGCCGAGCAGGGCCAGCGAGCGCGCGAACTCGCAGCCCGGTGTTCACGGGCCGGTGCGGCACCGGCGCACCGCCGGAGCTCCAGCCTTCGACCGGCACGGCGGCCACGATGTGCGCCGTGCCGTGCTGAACGCAGACCGCCTTGCCGAAGTCGCCGCCCATGACGAGGTACGAGCCACGCGTCCGACGCCTGGCTGCACCCCGCGCTCCTGCGCCAGCTCGGCCAGCGTCGGCGCCGGGCGCCCCGGCTGGGCCTGCGCCCAGAAGAACGGCCCGAAGTCGGCGGGCGGTCCGCCACGACAGAGCGTGCGCGCGACGCGACGTCCGGGACGCCCCTGGCGCGACACGGCCCGCTGGTCGAACCCGGAACACGCCGGGCCCTCGAACGCCGCGGCCAGCTCCTGCGCGATTGCCTCTCCGGCGGGATCCGGCGGCGAGGGCTACTGCGCGGGCGGCAGCGGCGCCGCGCACCGGTGCGGGCCGCGCGCGACCGTCGGCGCACCTGAGCAGGTCGCCCGTGCGCGATGAGCTGGTGCATGCCCCTGCTGGCGCGCGAGCGTGATCGGTGCCGTACGGCGCAGTCGACGTGATCCGGGCCTGCGGCCTACGCGCCTGGATTCATGCGGGAGCAGTACGCGCGCCGGCGGGCAGCGAGCAGGACTCCAGCTCCGGTGTGGAGTTCGGGGACCTGGTCCGGCAGGATGTTCATGCCGCGCAGTCAGGAAGACGATCTGCCACCTCCGGGTGCGGCACGCCGGGCGCCGACCGCCGGACGACGCTGCTGCTGAGCCGCCGGGCGCGCGGTAGCTGAGCACCGCCTGGTGGCCGCCCACGGTCGCCGGCCGGCGGGCGCCCGCGGATAGCCGGCCCGCACGCCGCCGGGGCGGCCGCGCAGGACCTGCTGCCGCCCGGCGCGGGGCGGCGGCATGGCACCGGGCGCAGGCGGGGGCGGCATCGCCCGGGACCCGGGCCGGCCAGCATCGTCGCGGCGTGGCGCACGCCGCCGCCCGGCGGGGCGTGGCACCGGGCGGCCACGCGGCGCGCTCGGCAGAGGCGAGGCGCGCCCGGGGCGCCGGGGCGCACCCGGGGCGGGCCGGGCGGCGGCGGGGTCTGCCCGCCGGGAGCGCCGGGGCCGCCGGCCGGCGGACCGGCCAGCATCGTCGCGGCCTGGATGCGCGCCGCCGGGGGCCGCGCGTGGCACCGGGCGGCTTGCACTCGGCGCTGCGCACGCGGGCGCACCGGGCGCATCCGGAATCTCCGGGCTGCCTGTCGGGACCGATCGACGACACCATCTGCGTCCCTGGGATCGCACCCACCGGCCGGACCACACCGGCAGGCGGCGGAGTCTGCCCACCGGGAACACCGCCGGGAGCACCGGGAGCGGGCACGCCCGGAGCGCCGGGCGGCGGCGGGTCTGCGCACACCACCTACCGCGCTTGCACCCCGCGGCGGGGGCCTGCGCCTTGCTGGTGGCGACGTCGGCGATGTCGCGCCGGGCGCGAGCGGCCGCGAGGCGTCGCGACGCGCCGCACCACAGCGGCGGGCGGCGGCGAGACGTCGGCGCCGCCGGGGCCGCCGGGGCCGCCGGGACCCTGCGGCCGATGTACCCACGTACGGAGCCACTCCGGGCGGCGGCGTGCCGGGCACGGCGGAGCCGGGCACCGGAGCGCGCAGCAGAGCGCGCGGCGGGCGGCGGCGGCGGCACTCGCGGGGCGGCGGCGGGAGCGTCGGAGCCGGCCGGGCCGCCCTGCGGGTAGCCGTAGGGCCGACGGGGGCGGCAGGTGCCGGGGCCCGGCTGCGGCGAGGGCGGCGGCGTGGGCGACCGGCCGGACCGCCCTGCGGGTAGCCGGGCGCGTGGAGCCGGCGGGTCCTCGCAGGGCCGGGAGACCGCCGTCGGCGCAGCGGCTGCCGCCCGCGATCAGGAGCGGTCTTGGCCCGGCCGTCACCCCAGGGCGGCGGCGTGTCCCTCAGCCAGCGGCGGCGAGAACACCGTCTCGGGCAGCGACGGAGCGGTCCTCCCGTCCCCCGCGCCGTTCGTGTCCGTTCCGGCCCACGGGGTCGCCCACCGGGCGGCGGGGCCGGGCGCGGGCGCCGGAGGCGGGGCGGGAGCCAGTTCCGGTTCGGCAGCGGCCGGCTCCGGGGCGGGCGACGACTGCGCCGAACGCCGGTCGGGGATGCCGAGCTTGTCCGCCGCCTCCGCAGCCACTCCGGCGGGAATCAGCAGGAACGACGCCTGGTTCAGGTCGACCCGCTCGGGCGGCGCGCGCTGCGGGCTCCCTGCCGGCGCCTCCGGCAGCCCGTACCGCTCCTCATGCCGCTCGGATCACCTCGCCCACGGGCAGCGAAGGCCACGGGTCGCCTCGCCGCTCTGTCCCGCGCGATCACGAGGCGCTGCCGGCCGCCGTCGGACACCGGACCATTCTCCCGGTCCTCCGCGCACCACGAGGCCCAGCTCGAACTCGCGGACCCGCACCTCACGGTGCTGGTACGCGGGCACCTCGCCGTTGATCCATTCCTCAGCGCGCTGCGCTCCTGCGCCCGAACGTCACCAGCATCGCAGCGTCACTCCCCACCCGCGACTCGGGACCGCGGTCGCCAAGCGCGCCGTCCACCATCGGATTCCGCCACCGTCTCCAGCTCCGGCGGATTTCCGGCCAGTCGGGACAGGACACGTCGAAAGTCGTCACCGCACGGCAACGGCAGCCCGCTCCGCACCCGCCTCGGCCACGGACGGGCCGGAGGTCTCGCCGCCGTCGCCGCGACTCGTCGTGCCGCAGAACCACTGGACCCGATGG
>NZ_JASERH010000038.1:0-59690 GCF_030766975.1 Streptomyces sp. KL116D
GAGTGAGAGGGTCCAGAGGCGACCTGACATGAAGGGGATCGAGATGCCGAAGTACATGCTGATCATGCGAGGCACGGACGAATCCATGGCGAAAATGATGGAGACGCCCTTCGAGGAGATGCTCGAGACGGTGGGCCGGTTCAACGAGGAGCTGATCCGGGCCGGGGTGCTCGTCGCCGCCGAGGGCCTGGACGACCCGAGCCAGGGCGTAGTGGTCGACTACAGCGGCGAGACGCCGGTGGTCACCGATGGTCCGTACGGCGAGACGAAGGAACTGTTCGGCGGCTTCTACCTGATCGACGTCGCTTCCAAGGAAGAAGCGGTCGAGTGGGCCAAGCGGATGCCGGCGGTCGCGGGCTCGAAGTGCGAGATCCGCCGTGTGCCGGGCATCGACGAGTTCCCCCAGGACAATGAGTGGATCATCAAGGAGCGGGCCTGGCGCGAGCGGACCGGCCAGCTCTGATGCCCGGGACGCCTGACGGCCCGCCGATCGCCCAGTCGGCGCGGAGGGCCGTCGAGGCGGTCTGGCGGATCGAGTCCGCACGGATCGTCGGTGCGCTGGCCCGTTACACGGGAGACTTTGAACTCGCCGAGGACGTCGCGCAGGAGGCTGTCGCGGAAGCACTCGTCACCTGGTCGCGCGAGGGAGCACCGGCCAGCCCGGTGGGTTGGCTCCTGGCGACCGCGCGGCGGCGCGCCATCGACAGCTTCCGCCGCAAGTCGGCGCTCGACGAGCGCTATGGCCAACTCGCGGGCCGGCTGGCCGAGGGTGAGTTGACTTCGGGCGCGGCGACGGCGCGGGACGGGCCGGACGACCTGCCCTGGGATCCTGACCGGGTTGACGACGACGTCCTCGCGCTGGTGTTCACGGCCTGCCATCCGGTGCTCTCACCCGAGGCCCGGGTGGCGCTCACGCTGCGTGTAGTGGGCGGCCTGTCCAGCGAGGAGATCGCCCGGGCGTTCCTCGCGCCCGTGCCGACCGTCCAAGCCCGGATCACCCGTGCGAAGAAGACGATCGCCGCGGCGGGAGTACCTTTCGAACTGCCCCCGTCCGAGGAACGGCGGGAGCGGCTCGGCGGTGTCCTGAGCGTGCTCTACGTGATCTTCGCTGAGGGCTCGACGGCTACGACCGGCGACCGCCTACTGCGGCCTGATCTCGCGTACGAGGCGATCCGGCTGGCTCGGACGCTGGCCGCGCTGCTGCCCGATGAGCCGGAGGTCTACGGGCTGCTTGCCCTGTTCGAGCTCACGGCCGCGCGCTTTCCTGCCCGCACCGGGCCGGACGGCGAGCCGGTGCTCCTGGAGGACCAGGACCGTCGCCGGTGGGACCGCCCGGCGATCCGCCGCGGTCTGGCCGCACTCGGCCGGGCCACGGCTGCCGGTCGTGGCCTGGGACCCTACGGCCTGCAGGCAGCGATCGCCGCCTGCCACGCGTCGGCGTCCTCGGTTGCGGAGACGGATTGGGAGCGCATCGTGCTCCTCTACGAGGCGCTGGGCCGGGTGGCTCCTTCGCCCATCGTCGACCTCAACCGAGCGGTCGCCGTCGCGATGGCGTACGGGCCGCAGCAGGCCCTGTCGATGGTGGACGGGTTGGTCGTCTCCGACCGGCTGTCGGGGTCGTACCTGCTCCCGAGCGTGCGCGGTGAACTGCTCGCTCGTCTCGGTCGCACCGCCGAGGCCCGGGCCGAGTTGGAGCTCGCCGCCCGCCTGTGCGGCAACGACCGCGAACGGTCGTTGCTGCTGCGCAAGGCGGCTGCCCTGACGTGATGCGGGCACGCGTGACTGCTGATGACTTCGTTCCAGGACTCGAACAGCCCGGCGGTGTTGTGGCCGCCGGGCTGGAGGTGGAAGCACAAACGGGGCCCCACGATCGGGGCCCCTCGCGTGGTAGCCCAACACTTTGGCCATCGACGCGCTTGTCCGGCCCAGACGCTGCCGCAGCAGCGGAGGTGGCTTTTGGGGTGAGCAGGCGCGGTCAGCGGTCGGAGTAGCTGAAGTCGCCGATGGTCCAGGCGCTGACGTCCTCGATGGCCACGCGGTACATGCCGCCTGTCTCCGGGATGCCGACGGTGCCCTGCAGGATCCGGGCCAGGTGGAAGTGCAGGTGGGTGGGCGGTCCGTTCCGGTCTGCCGCGGACGTGAACGTGGTGGCGAAGTCGTGCAGGCGGGCGGAGTCGGCCAGCACCTCGGCCACCCGCTGGCGCCAGGCGGCTTCGGGGGCCAGCCGGCCCGTGATCACGGTGCCACCGGTTACTACAGTCAGCGACATCTGGTTGCTCTGCCCGGATTCCACCAACGTGGCCAGGTCGACGAGCAGTTCGTCAGGTTTCGACATGGCAGAGGATTCTAGCCAGCGCGGTAATGGCGGTCGCAGTCCGGGACACTGCGAGCTGCGCAGACTGCTCAGCGAGTGGTGGGCGCGCTGCGTTAGCAGGCGTGATTCACTCCGGTTCGTTGGTCAGGTGTAGGCCGTGGTGGATGATCCGGTGGGCGATGTCGCTGGTGGTGGTGCCGTCGGTGTAGGAGCGGGCTTTGATGAGGGCCAGGGCGTCCGTGATGCCGCAGCCTTCTCTTTGCGCGGTGATGCCGGTGGCCTGGTGGACCTCGTCGTGCAGGTCGGTTTCCCCGTACAGCCAGGGGTCGCCGTCCGGGCCGAGGAGGATGTCCTCGGTCAGGGCCGCACCGATGCGCTGAAGGTTTGCTGGCCGGGGCAGGCTTTCGTGGTCGTACACCACCAGCACACCTAAGCGCGTGCCTGCGGCGGTGAGTGGCACGGCGGCAACAGCCCGCAGCCCGAGATCGTGGATGCCGCACCCGTAGGCCGGCCAGCGCGCCAGCAGATCGGAGCCCGCGGCGGCCACCGGTTCCCCGCTACGCGCCGCCTCTCTTTTCGCGCCTTGGCCGAGCACCCACCCCAGATCCTGTGCCCGTTCGGCACGCTCATCGGACGAGGCGACCGCGAGGCGCTGCATGTTCGGGTCGAGCAGCACCAGCGCCCCGGCGTCGACCCCGCACGCCGCAACGACACTGCTCATGAAGAGGGGACGGGCTTCCTGTGTGCTGTGCGACCAGGCGGCCAGCCGACGGGCGTACGCCTCCTGCATCTCGGCAGCCGCCAGGTGGCGAGCGGCCGTCGCGCGGTGGCGCGCGGCCAGACGCCGGAGCATCGCAGGTTCGCTGTGCTGTGCCAGGCGATCGTGCTGCTCGGCCGCCGCGGCCGCAGCCGCCGCACGAGCACGCGCTGCGGCAGCACGCTGCCGCGCCATCTCGGCATCATCACCCCAGGATCGGTCCTCGCCCACACCTGCAAGCTACTCCAGGAACTCCCCGTGCGAAGCGTGCACATGACACGAAGACAACTCCGGTCCCAATCCTGGCTGTTGCTCCGCAAAGCTGGTGCAAGAGGATGATCTGAGGGCTCAGACTCTTGGCAGGAGGATGCGCGGATGTCGAGGAGGGGCGGCCATGGCGGACAGGTTGCGGATCTTGCTGGTCGACGACCACGAGGACACCTTGCTTGCCCTGGAGGCCGCTTTGATACCGCTCGGGCATCCGGTGGAACGCGCTACCGGGGGCGCACAGGCGCTCAAAGCGGCTCTGAAGGGCTGTGTCGGGCTGATCGTCATGGATGTGCGCATGCCCCGGGTCAGCGGGCTGGAAGTGGCCCGCTATCTGGTTCGGCTGGATCAGACCCGCCACATTCCCATCATCCTGGTCACGGGGATGTGGCTGGACGATGCGCTGACCGGCGAGGCATTGGAGGCGGGTGTTGCCGACATCATCCACAAACCGATCAACGTCAATGCTCTCCAGGTCAAGGCCGGCTATCTGATGCGCCAGAGCGAGGAGTTCGCAGGCGCGCCCACGTCGGATCGTCGCCGGTAGGGCCGAGTGGCCGCAGGATCTCGGCCACGTGTCTCCTTGCCTGCTCCATGGACGGAGCAGGGGGAGAGTGCCCGCTGTACGAGCCGCGAACGGAGCGGCCGGGCCCGGCGCTCTGTATCCCATGACCGGCAGACGGTTTGCGTGTACGGGCAAGGCGGCCGCTGGCAAGTGACAGAGGCGAAACACAAAGCTCAGCGTGTCAAGTACCCCTTGAGAACGTGCGAGTTGGCGTTCTACTCTCCTGGTGGAGGCGTTGGGACCAAGCGCCACGGCAATACCGGCTGCTGCTCGCGCCCTGCCTGCCTCCCTGCTGCAGAGGCGGCTCAATGTGGCGTGGCCTGCATGCCCGCTGGGACCGCAATCGCCGACTGAAGCGATCCCAGCTCCCGTCCCCTTGCCACCGGTAGAGCATCTCCCGCCTCCCGGCCGCAGGGGACACCACGTGCGGGACAAGCAGGGGAGCACGAGTCCCGCACGCCAGGACGGCCGCTGCCGCACCACCGGCAGCGGCCGTCCCCCAACCGCCTTGACATGCGCTCCCCGCTCACGCCGGATGCGCTCCTTGCTTCGAACGGTACGCCGGGAGGCAGCTTCGCGGGCCACCTCGGTCGACTTGCGCGCTGTCCCCTGGCCCGCCGGCTCTTCGCGCACGCGAAGACACAGAGCGAATGTCGCACCGCGGGGACTGCTACGCGCGTGCACCGGAGAGGAATCTATGTGTCGGCGCCCCCCATGACCTTGGGTCAGCCCGCTACTGGGGCAGCGCGCTTCCCGGGTGTTTCCTCACCGGTCTGGTCGCAGGGGCATGCCCGAGGCCGGCACTGCGAGCAGAAGGTCGGGGCCGCACGGTCGGCGATGCGGCTCCGACCCCACGGCCGGACACGGCGCCCGGCGTCCCTGGGGCTGCGGCTTCGATGAGGTAGACGGGGGCGGAGCCGCGCCGCCGACTGCGCGGCTCCGCCCCTCTGCTCGTGCTCCATTCCGCGCGTGGCCTGGCGTCCATCCGACGGGGTGTACTCCCGCACATGCCAACGCACGGAGCAGGTGAAGGCAGCGTGTGAGAGGGAACGCGCTGTCTCACTAGCGGTCTTGTCGCAGGCGCCGTCGGCTTGCGGCACGGCCCCTATGGGACCTGGATAGCAGTGCACGCGTGTAGCTGTCTCGACGGATTCGGGACTGGCACGCCATCTCCACGCGGTGTGGCCGCTGTGCCACCGGCCGCTGCTCAAGCACGGCCTCGTGGCCCTGCCCGCTGCTACAGAGGCTCCGCGGGCAGCTGGTCGTGGAAGTCTGGTGCCGGTGATCGGGTGTCGGGGGCAGGCGGCGGGGCTGTCCCGCTGGCCGGGCTAGAAAAGACCGCACCCGTAGGCGATTCCGAAGATCGCAAAAGCGCAGCCGGTCAGGACGAACGTGCGCGGAGTCCAGCCCTCGACACCCGTGCGCCCGGCGGTCTCGCCCCACCCGTCCCCTCCGTCGCGCTCTCGGCGTGCTTTGAGCCGGGGCCCGACTGTTGCCCACAAGATGCCGAAGGCGATGAACAGGACCATCACGAGTATGCGCACGGGGCCTCCTGATAGACGGTGCCGTACGAATGCCCGCACTGGAGATCGGCACTCAAGCGTTCGAGGTGTCACAAGTTGCCCGACGGTCCTGTCAGTTGTGCGAGACCGGCACCGAGGACGTCGGCTCGCCCCTCGAACGACACCGACTGCCGCCACCCCGGCCGCCCGCCCAGGAGGAACCCCCATGCCCGAACAGGTCCGAGAGCCGTCGCCCCTTGTCCTGGACCCCGAAGCCTCCGACCACCACGCCGAGGACCAGGCGTTACGCGCCCGTGGCCCGGCCACCCGCGTGGACGTCCTGGGCCTGACCGTCTGGTCGGTCACGGACCCCGCCCTCCTCAAGCAGCTGCTCACCAGCGCGCAGGTCTCCAAGGACGGCCGCGCTCACTGGCCCGCCTACGCCGACACCGTGTCCACGTGGCCGCTCGCCCTGTGGATCGCGGTGGAGAGCATGTTCACGGCGTACGGCGGCGACCACCGCAGGCTGCGCCGGATGGTCGCGCCGGCCCTCAGCGCCCGCCGCATCCAGGACCTGAGGCCGACCGTGGAGTCGATCGTCACCGCTCTCCTCGACGACCTCGGCACACGGCCTTCCAGCCAGAGCGTGGATCTGCGCGAACACTTCGCCTACCCCTTGCCCATCGCGGTCCTCGGCCGCCTCATGGGCATCCCCGACACTCAACTGCAGGGCTTCCGCACCGTGGTGGACGGCGTCTTCGACACCACGGCCACCGCCGCGCGGGCCGCCGAGAACACGGCGTCGCTCTACAAAGCCCTCGACGACCTGATCGCCACCAAACGCGCCGAACCCGCCGACGACATGACCACGCTCCTCATCGCAGCCCGCGACGACGAGGGCGACGGCGACGGTTTCACCGACCGCGAGCTGCGTGACACCCTCCTGCTGATGATCAGTGCCGGTTACGAGACCACAGTGAACGTCATCGACCAGGCGGCCACCGCCTTGCTGACCAACCCCGAGCAGCTCGGTCACCTCCGCGCGGGCCGGGCGACCTGGGACGACGTCGTGGAGGAAACCCTGCGCCACGAACCCGCCATCAAGCACCTACCCCTGCGCTACGCCCTTACAGACATCCTCCTGCCCGACGGCCGGACAATCCCCCGCGGCGACGCGATTCTCGCTTCCTACGCCGCCGCCAACCGTCACCCTGACTGGCACGGTCCCACCGCCGACCGCTTCGACGTCACCCGGCCGGCAAAGGACCACCTGTCGTTCGGCCATGGCGTCCACTTCTGCCTGGGCGCCCCGCTGGCCCGTCTGGAAGTGGCCACGGCACTCCGCCTGCTCTTCACCCGCTTCCCCGACATCGAACTGGCCGTTCCCGCCTCCGAATTGAAGCCTCTGCCCACCTTGATCAGCAACGGTCACCAGACCCTGCCGGTCCACCTTCGCCGCAGCTCGGCCGGATGACCGGATGCGAACACCGTCTACAGCTACGTCGCCCACTGGCAGACCGGCGACATCATCGCGGAGATCATCGGGCTGTGGCGACCTCCTCGGCCTGCTGCTGACCGTGCCGGTCACCGCCCGCCGTATCTGAGACACCGCGGCCGGAGTAACCCTGCGCTCCCGCGTAGCAGGCGCCCCCGATCCGCAAGGCTTGTGGTGACGCCGGCTACCGCACCACCGCCATCAACCACGGGGCCCGTCTCGGCATCGATGCCCACTCCGTCCAACGCCCGCCCGGCAAGCGGGGGTACACCGTCATCCCGAGGCGGTGGACTATCGAGCGCGGCATCGGCGGGCTCATGGACCATCGCAGGGTGTTGAGGCGCGCTCGGCTTTCTTGCCGGACTTCTTGTCGGTGAAGATCCGGATGCAGCCCGCTTCGCTGAGTGCGTGGATCTGCCGGTCGAGCAACGGGCCCCTCGCCGACACGCGGGCGTACCCCACGAGGGGGCAGCGGAAATGCGGGGCCCGGATCGCCAGGGCCGTCGGTTTCCGCAGCCGTCCGCACAAGAGGCCGTACTCCCGTCGTACGAGTCGGGGGTACGGCCCAGGGAACGTGTCCGGGTGATGCTCGATCAGACGGGGATGTCTGTCAGGCGCCGCAGGGTGAACGGCTCGGCGAGGATCTCGTCCAGCACCTTCGCGACGTGGGCGAAATGCGGCAGCGAGAAGTGGTGGTCCAGGGCGGCGGTGTCGGCCCACTCCTCCACGATGATCATCCGGTCGGGACGGGTGGGGTCGGCGTACGGCTGGTAGCCCAGGCAGCCCTCCTCGGCCAGCGACGGCGCGATCATCGCCTCCAACTCCTGGCGCAGGCGCTGCTCATGGCCCTGCTTGGCGGTGAACGCGGCAACGATGATCAGCGTGTTCGACATGGAAAGCTCCCCTAGGGGTTGAGAACGCCGTGGTCGGTGCCGGTGATGACCGGCGGATGCCCTCCATCCTGCGAACCACCTCCCGCCTCACCCAGAGCTCCGCTCGACCCCGGACCGCCGTGCCTGGGTCCAGCAGAACCAGGCACCACAGCACCGCTGTACCTGACACTGTGGCCATGGACCGTACGCAGCAGCTCAGTGAGTTCCTCAAGACCAAACGGGCCCGCCTGCGACCGCAGGACGTGGGAGCCGAGTCCTTCGGCGGACAGCGCCGCGTACCGGGCCTGCGCCGCGAGGAGTTGGCGCTGTTGGCCGGGGTGAGCGTCGACTACTACACCCGTCTGGAACAGGGCCGGGCCCGCAATGTCTCCCCCGATGTGCTCAACGCCGTCGCCGACGCGCTGCTGCTGGACGCCGACGAACGAGCTCACCTGCACAACCTCGCCAAACCCGCCCGCACCCGTCGGCGCCCGGCCCGCCCTCAACAGGTCGGACCCGAGATGCGCCAGGCCCTTGCGGCCCTGGCCGGCGTTCCGGCCTACATCATCGGACGGCGCCTGGACATCCTGGCCTGGAACGAACCCGCCCGAACGCTGATCGCCGACTTTCCCTCGCTCCCAGCTGCCGAGCGGAACATGGCCCGGCTGGTCTTCCTGGACGAGTCCGCCAAGGACCTGTATCCCGACTGGAAGGCCAAGGCACGCGACACCGTGGCCAACCTGCGCCTGGACGCCGGCCGCCACCCGGACGACCCCCAGCTGGCCGTGCTGGTGGGCGAACTGTCACTGGGCAGTGCCGACTTCCGCCGCCTGTGGGCCGACCACCATGTGCGCGGCAAGACCCGCGGCCGCAAACGGTTCGCCCATCCCCGAGTCGGTGAACTCGAGCTCGACTACGTCGCCATGCGGGCCCCCGACGACCCCGACATGACCATGATGATCTACAGCGCGCCGCCCGGCACCGAGGCCGCCGTCAGTCTCCAACTCCTTGCCGGACTATCCGCTCCTGCGACCCCCGGTGTTCCCGACCGCCCGGCCGACAGAGTGCGCCAGATGTGACCGCTTGCGGCGCCCGGTCGGGGTGTACCGGACCTCCACTGGCAAGGACGCTGTTCCTGCCCGCGCTTGACCACGATGAGACGAACCGTCCGGTCGGGGTGCTACGGCGTCGGCTGCCGCTCGTCCGTGGGTGCGCGTGGTCCGGTTACGGCGGTGGCGGCGAGGTCCAGGCGTACCTGCATGTCGAGGTTCACCTCGCCGAACGGACGCGCATGCGACCAGCCCAGCGGGATCAGGCCGCGCCGATCGGCAGGCGTGAGAAGCTCGGCCCACTCCGGTCCGCCGAGGATGTCCTGGAGCATCAGGATGTTCACGTAGACCAGAGCCGATTGCAGGCTCCGCAGACACAGGACGAATATCTCCTGCTCGTCGCGCCGGTCCGAGGCGATCTCCCCTTTCACGGCCTCCAGCCGCGAGTGCTGCGGTTCGACGAGCCCCGTCCTCTCGCTCGACGTCCCGGCGCCTGCCCCGGCCGATCTCCGCGCCGCCGCCCTCTGGCGACGTCCCGTGCGGGCGGGGCAGGACTCGTTGAACAGCCGAACAGAGTATTCAACGCTGGCTCGTCCCATCGGGGCAGCTGGAGTGTTGCCCATGCTGGTGCCACGCAGCAGGGAGAGGGAGAGGTCGCTATGCCATGCTCTGTGCGCCGTCCAGGGACTCGCGGATGATGTCGGCGTGGCCGCTGTGCTGGGCGGTCTCGGCGACCAGGTGCATCAGGACGTGGCGGATCGTCCAGGCGGCCCCGGGCTCGTTCCAGGGGGCCTTCGGCAGCGGCCATGAGGCGTCGAGATCGGGCACGGAGGCGATCACGGCATCGGTCTCGTGCGCCGCCTTCTCGTAGTCGGTCAGGACGCCCGCCAACGTTTCGCCGGGCAGCATCCGGAAGGTCGCCGCGCGTTCGGCCCAGTCCGCCTCCGTCATCGCTGTGAAGTCGGGCAGGACGGAGGGGCCGTGCTGGATGAACGCCGCCCAGCTCCGCTCCACCCGGGTGACATGCTTGATGAGTCCGCCCAGACACAGCTCACTGGCGGTGGTCCGCAGACCCGCCTGCTCGTCGGTGAGGTCGCGTGTGGTGAACCGGATGAAGTGCCGCTGCTTGGCCAGCCCTTCGAGCCAATCGGCGCGCTCGCCGGTGGCAGCCGGGGTGACAGTCTCGGCTTCCTCGTGGGAGATCGTCTCGTTGTCGGTCATGGCGTCCGCCTTCCGTGAGCTGCTGGAATGTTAGCGGTGCCACAGTAGGAGCCATCTAGGTCAGTTCCGGTCCTATATGGCGCGGAGATCGGGGAAGACCAGGACACCGAGAGGTCGTAGACGGGGGAAATCCATGGTGGACAGGGCTCGGTTCTCATGCAGATCTGATCGACTCCTGCTCTTGCTCCGACCAGCGAGCCACACGCCCTGCGTCCTTATGTCACTTGCAGGCACTGCACCGCCCCAGCGTGGGCGACGCACAGGCTGCCGCCGACCGTCATCTCGCCATCGGATACGGGGTGTCGGCCATCGTCAGGCCAACGTAACAACGCCCACCGACAAGTCAGCCGCGCGTCCCCTGCCGCCGCCACGTGCGCCCGCCGTCGTCCGAGGCGTACAGCCCCTCGCCCTTCACCAGGTCGTACGTCTCTGTCGTCGCGTCCGCGATGCCGTACAGCGTCTTGCCCTGGACGGTGAGTGAGGTGAACGGCACCGGGGTCTTGAGCTGGTGGAAGGCCCGGTTCGAGCGGTCGTCGGCGAGCCAGGAACGGCCCCCCTTCTCGCCGACGAGCAGCCGCCCGTCCGGCAGCGCCTGCAGTACCAGGAACACCAAATCGCGCTTGAGGTCCTGCCAGGGGATGCCGCCCCCGGTGAGATTGCGCCAGTGCGCGCCGTCGTCCGCGGTCACCATCAGGCCTCGGACCGTGCCGTTGGGGCCGCCGCGGAGCAAGGCCAACGCCGTCGTGCCGCCCGCCGCGGTGACGGCGCCGCCGCTGGAGTACGGCTGCGGGATCGGCGTGGAGGTGAGGGTGCGGCCGTCGCGTTGCTGGACGACGAGGTTGGGCTTCTGCGATTGGACAATGAACCAGAGCGTGCCGCGCTCGTCCATTGCGGAGTCTCCGAATATCGATGCGCCTGCCGGGGCCGCCACGGTGCGGTTGGCGGGGCGGTAGAGGAGAGCCGGCATCGGCTCGTTGAGGACGATGTCGCCGGGTCGGGTGCCCAGCGCACGGTCCGACGTGGTGACCTTGTGCCGCTTGCCGCGTACGTCGAGCGCGTACACGCTCTCCGCGCCCCGGCTGCTGCGGTGCCAGCGGACGAAGCCGTCGCGCACGCCGATGTACTGGTCCGGCTGGTCCTCCACGTTCGCGTGCCACGCCTGCTGCGCGACCGTGCGGCCGGCAGGCGAGACGATCCGCCAGGCGGCGGCCGCCGGGCCCTCGTCGTCCCCGAAGTAGCGCACCTTGTACGACAGCAGCAGGGAGCCGTCGCCCGCCCGCGCCACCCCGGCCGGTGCGCCGGCCGCCTCGATGACGGCGTCAGGACTCGGGTGCGGGTCCTTGATGACACGCTTGTACGCCGCCTCGCGGTCGCCGCTGCCGACCCCGGAGTTGCTCTGCGCACACCCGGTCAACGCCAGGGACGTGACGCTCACGACCGCCGCGGCGACTGTGAACACGTGCCTTCTCAGCCTCACCATCGCGCCATCCTCGCAGCCCAGCGTCGTGGAAGGGCACCTTCCGGACTCTTGATCATCTCGAACCGGTAACCGGCCGCCTGATCGGCAGGCCGCGCCGCGAAGCTTCGGGCATGTCCTCGGCACCGGGATCGGGCTTCACCGGGCTCGAGGTCGCCACAGCCATGGGAGAGCGCCTTCACCGCATCGCCGATCCCCACGGCATGAGCGACGAGGTACGCGTCGTGATCGTCGACCGCGCCGACACCCTTGGCCCTGAACTCGGACCCGGTCCCCGCCCCTACATCGAGTCCGTCGTCGGCGCCCTGGGCGTCGAGCAGCGACTCGGCCGCACCGTGGAATCGGTGACACCCGACCAGGTGGTCCTCTCAGACGGAGAGGTAAGCCTGCCACCGGCGCTGTCACGCTCACGCTCCGTCAGCGTGACAGTGGTGACGGCACGGGGCGAGGGGAGTGCTGCTGGACGGGCCGGTGTGGCTTCACTCTGCGTGGCCGATGCCGTGCGGTGCAGGGGATGCCGCGCGGCTGCGTCTCGTCCTGCCATGGGGGTGTGCAGTCGGATGGCGCTGTGGTGCGCACCGGCTTTCCGGCGCTGTGACGGACCGGTGCGCAGCTGTGGGCGTCGTCGTGCGCACGGGGCCGGGGTGAGGTGCGCAGTGGTATTGCGCAGTGCCGTCGGGCACCCGTCTGGGCTGCGCAGTGCACCGCTGCCAGAGGCCACTGCGCAACCCTGCCGGCCAGATTGCGCAGCACCCCGGCCCTGCTCCGCGGAGCACTGCGCAAGTCTTGTCGCTGCCAGCTGCGCACAGAGTGCTACGCCAAGGCGTACCGTCCTGGTGCAGGGCACCGGTACGCGTTTTCCGTGCCCCGTGAAAGGCGTACCGGTCGACCTTTGGAGCCCGTTCCAAGCGCAGACCGGTGCCGGCCACGGCGACCTGGCCGCAATGGTTCTGGGAGTCAACGGATGGCCGGTGACCTGGGCAGAGGCGCTGACTGGTACGCGTTTCGGTACGCGTTTCCGGTGTACCTGAAAACGCGTACCGGCCACCGATGAGGCTCGGGCGTCGCGCCTCGATCGGGCAGCGGCCCGGCCGTTCGCACCGGCGTCAGGGCAGGCGACCGGTACGCGTTGGAAATCCGTACGCGTACCGGTCCTCGGGCGTGCGCAGTTGCGGCACCGGAGCGCCCCATCGGTGCGCAACTCCACTGCGCACCGACGCCGTCGCCGTGGTGCGCGAGCTCACTGCGCACCGGTCGGATCGGCACCCGCGGGGGCTGCGACTGGACGTTGCGCACCGACTGGCTGCGGCGGTGCGCAATCGACTGCGCAGCGGTCGGCGAATCTGCGCAGTCGGCCCGCAGAGCCGGTGCGCAGCTGGTGCGCAGTCCGTCCGGTCGGCTGGTGCGCGATTGTGCGTACCGGTCTGCATACCGGGTGAGCGATTACAGAAGGTGATGGAAATGTGATCGCGGGCTGCGGGCATCGGTACGCGTTCCGGTACGCCCTGGGGCGTGAACTTCCTCTACGGGCCCCATGATCCGCTGCTGTTGGTGGCTGCGGATCCCGGTTGGAAGGAGTGGCGATGAGCGGTGCGCAGCAGGGATTTGGCGGGTTGATCCAGCGCGGTCCGATGGCAAGCGATGTGCTCGGCGCGCATTACACGACGGTCTTCAACCAGGCGGTGCGGGACCGGCGGTTGTCCCGTCGCGCCCGCGGCCTGTTGGTCGAACTCCTCAGCCACCGCGAGGGGTACGGCATCTCGCTGGAGATGCTCCTCGCCGGCGGCCCGGAGAAACGCGACGCCCTGCGGGCCGGGTTGCGCGAGCTGGAGCAGCACGGCTACCTGCTCCGCCATCGCGTCCGCGCGGAAGGGGGACGGCTGGGCGAGACGCGGTACGTCATCACCGACATGCCCGACGGCGTAAGCCTGTCTGTGCCCCCTCCTCAACTGCCCCGGAGCGCCGCTGATGAGCCGGGCGCGGGCGAAGCGAGTTCCCGCAGGTCACCGCCTACGCCGGAAAATCCGTCCCTGGACGGGGTGCCGGAACAGCGCAGGTCAGAACCTAAGTCGGATTTCCCTACGTTGGCTGAGCCTACGTTGGTAAATCCGACACATAAGAAGAACAAGAACTTCAAGAAGACCAACTACCAGAACACCAACCCCCTCCCTCCATCCCGGCCGAGCATGCCGGAACGAACGGGAGGGACGCCTGGCGCGGTCACGGCCCGGGGCGAGGCAGCCTTGCTGGCGATCGCCCGTCACCACCCCGAACTGCAGGCCGCGTTGGCCACCGGCAGCACGCTCACCGACCAGGCTGCGCTGGTCGGCAGGCTCCTGGAGGGCGGGGTGAGCCGTGAGCACCTCCGGGAAGCCCTCACCGGCCGCCCCTATCCGCCGCCCGCACAGCGCACCCACTCGCTGGCCGCACTCGTCGCCGCCCGCCTGCGGCAACTCGCCCAGCTCGCCGCCAGGGCCGACCATGCCCGCACCACCGCGCAGGCACCACCCGCAGCCGGGGACGCCATCGAGCACGCGCGCTGCCCGGAACCCGGGCCGGCGGCGCCGCGGCCGGAGTGCCCGGGCCAGGACGGCCTGTGCGGACGCCCCGTCGGCGCCCCCGGCGAACTCTGCCCCGCCTGCCGCAGCCGCCAGGCAGGCGACTGACGCCACGATGTGATCCACAATGTGGGAGCGTCAACAGCCGGGGGAGGCCTGTGATGTGGACCGTAGCGGCGGCCATGGTGTGGGGAGCGGCGGCAGGTTGGTTGATACGGCCCGCCGCCTACCGGATGTCCGTCCCGGCCGGCACCGAATGGCACCGGCACTGCCCGGACGGGCACCCCCTGCCGGGCGGCGCGCGCGGCTGGCTCACCGCACCACCCTGCCCCTGCCGGCCCCGCACCCACAGCACCCCCCTGAGCCACACAGCCCTCCCCGCCGCCACAGCCCTCATCTGCGGCCTGCTCGCGGCGGCCACCCAGCCACACCCGGAGCTTCTCGCCCAGCTGCTGCTGGCCCCCATCGCAGTGCTCCTCGCTGTCATCGACGCCCGCGTGCACCGGCTCCCGGACGTGTTGACCCTGCCGCTCGCCGCAGCCGCGCCAGCCTTGCTCGGCGCGGTCAGCCTCCTGCCAGGAGAGGGCGGTTCGTGGACCGGCTCGGTGGTGGGTGGGCCGGGGCTGGCAGCCGTCTTCTTCCTCATGTTCCTGGCCAGTCCCAAGGCGATGGGGTTCGGCGACGTCAAACTCGCCCTCACCGTCGGCGCAGTACTCGGCTGGTACGGCTGGCGCGCCCTGGTCCTCGGCGTCTTCGCGGGCTACCTCATCGCCGGCGTCCACGGGATCACCCTGCTGGCACGCCGCAAAGCAACCGGCACGACAGCCTTGCCGTTCGGGCCGCCGCTCCTTCTCGGAACCCTGGTTGGCCTCACCCTCGGCGGCGTCCTCGCGTGAGGCAGCCAGTCGGGCGACCAGGGGGCTGCCGCCAGCACCACGTGATCACCGGCGAGCAGGGAGTCCCGCTCGCGGTGTCGCTGACCGACGGCCACCGCAACGACGTCACCCAGCTGATGCCCTGTTCGAGAGAATCCCGGCCGTGGCGGGCACAGTCGCGCTCACTGCAGGTGATCGGCGCAGATTGTCGGAACTGGCCTTGCGGCGCACCGCGGGAGCCCACACTGCACCTCATGCCCAACTGGCTCAGCACTCTCCTCATCGCCGTCGTCACCGCCGTCCTCACCACGACCGTGGCGAGCCTGACCGTCGTGCCGCGGCTCGAAGCCCGAAACCGGCGTATTCAGGCTGGCCATCAAGCACGCGAGCGGTTCGGGACCGCGATCCTCACCGTCCTGGTCACCGGCTCGCTCCTGAATAGCCTGGCCATCCCGCAGGAGGCGACTGCTGCGGTGCGGGACGGCCTCGAACGTGAAGGGGCGCGGTGGCGGCAGCAGTTGAGCAAAGCCACGGAGGAGCTGGCCGACAGCACTGCCCCGCTGACCTTCGTGTTCGTGCTGCGCGAGGTGGCGATCAGGTTCGCGTTCACGTCGCGCATGGTGTGGATCTCCGAGCGCAGTGAGGCCGACAAGCTGACGGCGCTCCTCGAACTCGCCGGGGCTGCACAGAACCTGTACTTCACGGCGTGGTGGCGGCGCCCGAAGCGTGTCCGCTCGCTGAAGCGTCTGGTGCTGGTGATGGATGCGCTCCAAGAGGACCAGCCGCTGCCAGGCCAGTCGTCTTCGTCCTCCGGTTCCTCCGGGGCGCCGGGCGTCGGCACGAGTGGAACTTCCGGGATCTCGGGGGCTGCTTCGGGCAGTCCAAGTTAGTCACGTACGGCCTTGTTGTCGCCGGTAGCGTCGGCGAGGCGGGCGGCGGCGTCGAAGGCTCGGGTCCGGATGCGTTCGATCTCGCCCGTGATGTCTCGATCGGGTATCCGGCCTCCTGCCGCATCCGTACGACGGTCTCCAGGGAGTCAAGGCATGGACGAGCTCGTTCATAACGCCCGAGGTTAGGCTGAGCCCACCACCCTGACAGCGATCTTGCGGAGATGACACGGCACCGTGGAGATATCCCTGCGTGAAACTCAGGACCTTGACTTGCCCATCTTCTGGGAGCACCTGACGGACCCAGAAATGCAGCACATGGCGGCTGCTACGAGGAAGTACCACTACGACCGTGGCCACTTCGACGAGTACTGGGCCAAAGTACGGTCCGATCCAGCAAGGCTCCTGCGAACCGTTCTCGCCGACGGTGTCGTGGCGGGGCATGCCGCCGTAGCCGGGTCGCCCTCCGAGCGGGAGGTCTCTTATGTCATCGGGCGGGCCCACTGGGGTCGAGGCATCGCCTCGCAGGCGCTCGCTGAGCTGATCGAGCTGGAGGGGACCCGGCCGCTGCACGCCACCGCCGCTGCTGACAACGCCGGTTCCATCCGCGTACTTGAGAAGTGCGGCTTCGTCATGACGGGGCGCAGCCGTCACTTCGCGCGAGCTCGGGGCCAGGAGATCGATGTCGTGCACTTGACGCTGAACTGAGCGAGAGAGCCCTCGCTGGCCTCTCGTCCGGCCAACGTGACGACATTGTGCAGGTGAGTCTTCTGGGCTCAGGCACTGTTCCCTCGGCTTCACCTCAGGAGTGCAACGTTCTCGACGGCGACCAAGGCCTGGAGAGGTTCATCCTCCCTGTCCAGAGGCACTCCGTACCTCAATAGCACGCCGCGGGCCCGCCGGTCACGAAAGCACCAGGCTAAAGGGTGTTGCACAAGGCCGTGTTCGGGCAGGTCAGGGCGGGTGAGGGCGGTTCTCTGGTCATGATGCGAGGGCGAGGTTGTGCATCTGGGCGACGGCCTGGACGGCGTGGTGGAGGCCGTCGCCGTGTTGCCGGCAGTCGCGGAGGATCTTGTAGTTCTTCATCCGGCCGATCACGTGCTCGACGCGGGCCCGGACCGTGCGGTGGGCGGCGTTGTCGGCCTCTTCGCCTGGCAGCAGCGGGCGTCGGGGGCGTTTGCGGTGCGGGGTGATCATGCCGCAATTGAGGTAGGCGCCGTCGGCCAGCACGGTCACGCCCCGGCAGTGCTCGGCCAGGCCGGAGTTCCGCCAGGCGTGCGCGTCCGCGGTGGTGCCCGGCACCGGCCGGGACGCGGCGATCACGAGGCGGGTGTCGGCGTCCACGATGACCTGCACGTTCGCCGAGAACCGGTAGTTGCGGCTGGAGGAGCCGACCTGTCGGTCGCGGACCGGGACCAGGGTGCCGTCCACGATCCACAGCCGGTCCGCGGCGTCGGCCGGCCGGACGACGGGCTCCAGGGCCAGCAGCGGGCCCAGCTTCTGGATCACCCGGCACACCGTCGAGGACGAGATGCCGAAGAGCGGGCCGAGCTGCCGCATGGTCAGGTTCGTGCGGTAGTACACGGCCACCACCAGCACCCGTTCGGGCAGGGGCAGGCTCCACGGCCGGCCCCGCAGGGTGCCGTTGCCGCCCCGGTCCCGCACCGTCCTCAGCAGCCGCCCGAACCGCGTCATCGACAGCCCTGTGAACGTCTCCACCCACACCCGTTCAGCCCTCAACACCCCAGCCATACAACGGAAATGCCCAGTCCACGGCCTTGTGCAACACCCTTTAAAGGGTGTTGCACAAGGCCGTGTTCGGGCAGGTCAGGGCGGGTGAGGGCGGTTCTCTGGTCATGATGCGAGGGCGAGGTTGTGCATCTGGGCGACGGCCTGGACGGCGTGGTGGAGGCCGTCGCCGTGTTGCCGGCAGTCGCGGAGGATCTTGTAGTTCTTCATCCGGCCGATCACGTGCTCGACGCGGGCCCGGACCGTGCGGTGGGCGGCGTTGTCGGCCTCTTCGCCTGGCAGCAGCGGGCGTCGGGGGCGTTTGCGGTGCGGGGTGATCATGCCGCAATTGAGGTAGGCGCCGTCGGCCAGCACGGTCACGCCCCGGCAGTGCTCGGCCAGGCCGGAGTTCCGCCAGGCGTGCGCGTCCGCGGTGGTGCCCGGCACCGGCCGGGACGCGGCGATCACGAGGCGGGTGTCGGCGTCCACGATGACCTGCACGTTCGCCGAGAACCGGTAGTTGCGGCTGGAGGAGCCGACCTGTCGGTCGCGGACCGGGACCAGGGTGCCGTCCACGATCCACAGCCGGTCCGCGGCGTCGGCCGGCCGGACGACGGGCTCCAGGGCCAGCAGCGGGCCCAGCTTCTGGATCACCCGGCACACCGTCGAGGACGAGATGCCGAAGAGCGGGCCGAGCTGCCGCATGGTCAGGTTCGTGCGGTAGTACACGGCCACCACCAGCACCCGTTCGGGCAGGGGCAGGCTCCACGGCCGGCCCCGCAGGGTGCCGTTGCCGCCCCGGTCCCGCACCGTCCTCAGCAGCCGCCCGAACCGCGTCATCGACAGCCCTGTGAACGTCTCCACCCACACCCGTTCAGCCCTCAACACCCCAGCCATACAACGGAAATGCCCAGTCCACGGCCTTGTGCAACACCCTTTAAGAACTCCAGGTGGTGGCTGTGAGGTCGGCCAGGTCCACGGTCTCGAAGTCGTCCAGTTCGCGGACCAGTTGGGAGGCGAGGAACCAGTCCAGCCGCGGGTCGCCGTAGGGGAGGGGAGTGTCGTCGGCCGGTAGCGGGCGCAGTCCCTGGAGCGTCAGCTCGTAGGGCGTGCCGATCACGCCGTAGAGGCGATACCGGCGGGCCAGCAGTGCGATGTGCCCGTGGCGGACCAGGTGGGTGCAGCTGTGTGCGGACAGGCGTGCGTGCTCGACACACACGGGCGGCTGTGCGATGCGCACCGGGGCTTTGAGATCGGCTCCCTGGGCGGCCAGGAACAGCACGCCAGGTCGCGCAGCCGGCGTGCTCTGGCGGTGCACGTCGCGCACCCGGGTCACGCACACCTGGCACTGGAGGTAGAGCATGGTCTCGCGCTGCCGGGCGGGATGGACCAGCCGCCACCGCGGTGTTCCCTCCGGGCGGCGGTCGATGCCCAGCTCCTGGGAGACCCGGCCCCACAGCACGCCGCGCAGATCGCGGTCCCCGGGACCTTCGTTGATCCAGGCGAGTCGCTGTCGGCCGTCGGGGCCGGGGCGGACGCACAGGTGTCGCTCGAGGTCGGGTGTCTCGCCGTGCCGGACGGTGATGTACGGGACGGTGAGGCCCGCGCTGGTGGCCATGAGGTTTCCTTTCACGGAAAACCGGTGGGTGGTGGCGTGTGGGGAGACGGCGGGGGAGGACACCTCCCCACACGCCCGTCCGGACAGGACCCTTGTGGCAGGGCCGCATCCGGGTCTTGCACCGCCCGCCTCTGGTAGCGGGCGGAGCGAGTGGCCGGCCGCGACCTCCCCCACAGAAGCGCGACCGGACGCAGACGAGACGTGGCGCCGACCTGCATCGGGGGCCCCGGCTCAGGAGGCATGCGGCCTCAGTGTCATCACCAGGAGGGCGATGGCGCCGACCAGGGCCGGCAGCAGGATGAGCTGGACGGGGCCGAAGCCGAGCGTGGCCAGGTAGCGCAGCGGATGACGTATCACCCACCGCAGCCGCGGCACCCGCAAAAGCTGACGCCCTCGCGCCCGACGCCGGGGCACACCCGCCATCACGATCTCGCCCGCACCGGACGTAACGGGCCCAGCCGAGCGCCGACGTCCGCGGTGTTCCACGGGCTCGACACCCACGCGCCGATGCCTGCCTGCCAGATGGTCAATGCGGCGTGCTCATCCGGGCCATGCCAGCGCATCGAATACCTCGGCGCCACGACATCCGGCGCCGCGCCCCGTGATGCCAGGGCCAAGGACTTGGCTCGCGCGGGCCGCTCGCCGGCCGGAGAGGCGACCCCTGGGATATCGATGAAGGCCCCGACCGACACCCACCTGCGCCGGCGGACGAGGTCCTCGACTCCATGCAGCGCCGAATTTCGGAAGGGAACCTTGGCCAGACAGGCATACACGGTAACGGGCGTGCCCGGTGGCGCCCCTGTCACTGACGCCTCGATAATGGGTGCGGCCTTCACGACTGCCTCCGCCCGCTTGCGGGCCGGTCGTGGATAGGCAGCCAGCACCAGCCGGTGGTGCCGTGCTCAATGAAGCCCCAGCGGCCGCCGAGCTCCTTGACGAACAGGGAAACCAGCAGCAGACCGCGGCCGGACTCGGCCAGCGGCGAGACCTCTTGTGGCTGGGGCTCCTCGGTTTCCGTCCCGTCGTCGATCTCGAAGCGGATCAAGCCCGGCTGCGGGGACCAGCTTCGATAGCGCACCGAGTGACCCCGGCCGTGCAGCACGGCGTTCGTGAGCAACTCGGAGTGGACCACCAGGACGTCCTGCACGCGTTCCTCCGGCATGCCGCACGAGTGCCGCAGCCAAGCTGCTGCGACATTGCGGAGATGCGGCACCACATGCGCCTCTCGCTTCCCAGCGGCAGTGACCCTCGACGCCGAGACGTGCGCCGGCGCTGGGCGCTTGGGCGGGGACTGGCACGGCGGTTGTCCGCTTTGTTGATCAAGGGCTTCCAAGTGCACGGACCTGGTGATGCTGGACTTGCCGGTGGAGGAGGGCATGAGGGTCTCCCGCGAATGGCGATGGACAGGGATATCGGCGTTGCGCTGGCGATCGGCGCATATCTGAGTAAGGCCCCTGTGGGTGGTGACGTTCTGGCGCGTAGCTCACCTCGGCTTCGTCTTTGGGCAGTGAGGGCGCCGGTACGGCCCTGCTCCGAGCTGGCCGTGAACGGAAGCACTCATGGGTGCAGGACCGAAGGCGTTCAGGGGGTACGCCCCAAAGTCGCCAGGCACCGGCCCTCGATCGCTGAACTAGCTTGCTGCGCGCCCTAGTTAACATTCAAGAGAATCCGCCAAGGAGCGCGAACTGGCATGTGCCCCTTAGTGGACAGGGGGTGTTGCAGAGAGGACAGGCCATGCCAGACTCCGGGCAGCGCCCTCTTACTGATGGACAGACACATCGTCCTGGGCGACAGAGGGGTCGACATGTCGGACAGCACAGCGAAGTGAGGGGGACAGGTGGCGGCACGACGTGGACCGACGTACCTCCGGGTCATGCTCGGGAAAGAGTTGCGCGAACTGCGTGAGCGGAAGAAGAAAGACGCGGAGGAGACGACTCCCAGCAACGGAGAGATGGAGTCCTATACCGCTGAAGCCGTCTCGACGAAGCTGGGCTTCTCACGATCGAAGCTGAGTCGAGTCGAGGCCGGCGAGATCCCTCTGCCGAAGCTGGGGGACCTCGAAGCGTTGATGGACGAGTACGACGTTATAGAGCCGAGCGATCGAGATGTTCTGCTCCAGATGCAGCGCGACTCGCTGAAGAGCGAACCGTTAACGACGTTCCGAAACGTGCTGCCCTCCGGCATGCCTCGGTACCTCGGCTTGGAGCGTGAATCGGTGCGCATCCGCGGCTTTGAGAACAACGTGGTACATGGCCTCCTCCAGGGCGAGAAGTATGCGAGAGCGCTCATGGGCTCGGCCAAGGTCGTGGAGGAACGGACGACGGACGCCGTTGAGGGCAGTGTGCAGGCCCGCATGGAGCGGAAGCAGTTGCTGGACGGTGACCGCGAAGTCCACATCATCCTGACTGAGAACACGCTGCGCACGAAGATCGGTAGCGCTGAGGTCATGCGCGCCCAGTACGAGGAGATCATCCGCCTCATTGAGCAGGACAACGTCGAGGTACAGATCATTCCCGAAGATCTGGCCACCTACCGAGCGGGTTTCAGCTTCACGGTGCTGGATTTCGATGAGCTGGACCCAGTGGTCCAGGGCGACGGATACAGATCCATCACCATGTGGTCGAAGGCATCCGATGTTGGACAGTACCAAAGGCAGTTCGATGCCATGGTTAAGGCGGCTCCGGGGCCTTCCCATACGCCGTCATTTTTGATGGAACTCGAAAAGAAACTGTGGAAATGACTGATCACACACGGCCCGTTCCCTCCACGGAGTTCGCTCCGGAAGGGGCGTGGTCCAAGTCGACGTACAGCGACCAAGGTGGTGGGAACTGCCTGGAGGTTGCGGATCGAGGCGCCGAGGTCGGCCTTCGGGACTCGAAGGACAAGAGCGGCCCCGCTCTGCTTCTTCCTCGAGCCACTTACATGGCCTTCATCGGTATGGTGAAGTCCGGTGGCACCAGTGAGCCCTTTCCAACCTCACGCTGATGCGTGGTGAAGGACGAGGACGGCCTTCACCACGTTGGTGATGCGGTTGGTGCTGCAGCGGAGTTTTCGCAGGACCCGCCAGCCTTTGAGGGTGGCCATGGCTCGCTCACCGACACAGCGGATCTTGGCGTGAGTGGTGTTGTGGCGACGCTTCCATCGCTTGAGCCGGCGGCCTCGGAACGGGACGCGGACGGGCCCGCCCGCGCCTTCATACGCCCTATCGGTCAGCATTTGACTCCCGCCTCGGCGAGGGCGTCGATGATCCCGTGCTGCCGGGCGGCGGTGAGGTCGTGGGTCGAACCGGGCAAAGCCGGCGAGGCCCAGAGCAGACGGCCGAACGGATCGGTGAGAACCTGGACGTTCATGCCGTGACGTTTGTGTTTCCCGGAGTAGTACGGGGTGTCGGCGGCGATGCGGTCGATGGGCAGCAGGGTGCCGTCGAGGAGGACGAACGCCTTCGCCCGGACGGTCTTCATCGCCTCGGTCAGGGTCGGGGCGAGGGCGGCCAGGGCCTCGACGGCTTCCCGTACGTAGCGGTAGACGGTTGCGATCCCGATGCCGAACCCGGCGGCGAGCTGGGCATAGGTGTCACCGCACCGCAAGCCAGGGCGAGCAACGCCTGACGTGCGGCGGACAGACGTCGCCACCGCGTCCCGATCTCCTGCCGCCTCACGGTCAGTTGCCCCGTCAGGAACCGCAGGGTGCGGCTGGACAGATCAATCGAGGACGGGTAGACAAGCACCCGAAGCTCCTGGCGGACACGGGTGATCTTGGTCGAGAACCCGTCTACCAGGAGCTTCACTCGTGTGCAGGACTGTCCAACTCACGGTCAGCAACGCCAGCTTGGAAACGGCTCAGTGCGGGGAGCTGCTCTACACCGTGGACATGACCACACCGTATGACCTTGCGGTCAGCCAGAGTTGATCCTTCTCAAGAGGTGCGATGTGAGGTTGCGTGAACGGCAAGTCCGCGTGCAGCAAGTTCCCTTTCGGTAAATTGCGTGGATCGTCGCTGTAGCCACTACGAGAGATATTTATGCACGACGCAGGGAGATCGTTTATGCAGTGATTTATGCACGACCTTCGTGCGTGGTTGGTTGACGCTCGATTATGCGGAACTTGTCACTGAATCCGATCCTCGATCATGCCTTTGACCTGCGAAAACCTAGAGGGAAATTAGGCCAATAAACGCGGTGGTCGACCGGTGATTTGATCACGCTGGCGACCCACCCCCCTGGGTCCTGTATAAACGATCCCGGGTTGGTGCATAGGTATCCGCCCGCTGAGTGATCGCTGCGGCAGTGCGAATGAATAGTTGATGTATGGCCATTCATCGGGGCTGAGATCACCAGCGGTGTGATCCGCGCGGCGGGATCGGCGGTGGCCCGTTGCCCTTGCGGCTGTTGCAGCCACGGTGCGCGGGGCGCAGGTTATCGGGATCGTAGGGATCGCCACCAGCGGACAGAGGCTGAACGTGCTCGGCAGTCCACGCGCGCGGATGCAGGTGCGGCAGCGTCATGTCGATGTCGTATCCGCAGATCCAGCAGATGGGCAGCGACTCGGACTTGAGCTGCGCGACGGCGCGTCGCCAGCGGCGGCCTGATCGCCCGTCATGCTTGCCCATGCCCTGATTCCCCCTTCGCTCCGGTGGCCGCCCTGGCAAGATCCCGCGCATGACATCCACCTTCTGGCGGCTGGCCCGCGGTACCGAATGGGCGGAGCACGAGGTCCAGGCGCTTGGCCGGGCGATGGTGCAGCTTGGCATTGGAGCAAGGCCACCCAAAGGGATTTGTGTCGCATTCAGGATTTCAGGTCTAAGTCGGCGCCTCGTTCCGGCCTTGAAGGTGATCCTGATCCCGGCCTCCTGGGTCTTGTGCGCCGCCGTGCTGGGGCTGTTTGCCGACATGGTGTTCAACTACCCGGGGGAGGAGCAAGGTGAGGGCGGGTCGCTGATCGACCCGGTCGTGAAGCAGGTTGATGCCTTACCTGCCGGGTTCAGACTGTCATTTGGTATTGCCACCTACGTGCCAATACTGGTTCTTGCGGTCGCACTCCTGGCCGCGTTTGTTATCGGGGCATCGCTCATGGCTGGGTGGCCCATTTGGTACTCAATGGGGCGCCAGTCCGGATCGGTCGTGGAACGCGCTCGGCGCTATCGGCTCCCGCTCACCTGCGCGAAGGCGGTCCAGGCGATAGCGAAGGCTCACCGATCGTCGGGTGACCGGTCGATCCGTGAGTACCGGCAGGTGTGCGTCCACGTGCGGCTTGTGTCCAGGGCCATCTACCGAGCCCAACGGACACGCGGCCTGCTGACCTGGCGATCTCATCGCCGTAAGCAGCTCAGGCGGCATGCCGGGCAGGTTGTGGCTCGGCTTCAGCAGCTTGAGGCATCCATCGACGTGGCCCCTCGTGCGGGGCTTCGCGAATTGGCTGAGGCGATCCTCATGATCTCAGAGCGTTACTCCGAGGGGAAGTTGGGGGCGCTGCTTGATGAGGATGAAGTCGCAGGAGTGAAGCCGGTGCCTGATCGTCCAGTCGTCAGATTCATCGCAACGGTCGTACTCCTTGGCGCGGCAGGCGCGGGCATTTCATGGATGGGGCTTCCAGACGTCTTCGCTCCATACGTGATTGCATCCTGCGGGCTCCTGATACTTGCTGTGGTCTACGGCGATGGGCCGGGGCGCTTGCGTGCAGCTCTCCAGTCCGTCAGGTGAAGGGCAGTCAACTCCGTTGGCTGTCGCGCCACATGTTGCGCAGCACCAACAGGCAGATCGTCAACGCGACGGCGGCCAGGGCGAGTACGAGCATGAGCAGCGCGAAGCCGAAGACGAGCGCCAGGACGATCGCGGCCAGGAGTGCCAGTGCGACGATGCCTAGGCAGCCGCCTGCGATGTACGCGCCCCACGGCCGGGCGACGAGCGGGCCCTGCTGCGGGATAGGGGCGGCGGGAGGCAGGGGGTAGATGTACTGCCCGTCGGCGGTGATGCCGACGGGCCGCTGGACGGGGGGAGGGATGGCCGCGTCGGGGCGGCGCGGCTCAAGTGGGTTGTGCACGGCGTTTCTTGGGCGAATCGGCTGCGCTGACGAGATGGGTGGGCGCGAGGAGAGCCGCCGGATGACGGCCTCCTCGCGAGGAATTGATCTCCGGCGGGTGGACCAGGGAGGCGGTGCACCACTTGCGTATCGCGGTCGGCCCGGGGCGGGGCCGACGCATTCCAGTGCGGCCGCCGGGCGGATGGATGACATCGTGTGGCCTTCTCGGCGCCGCGACGGCATCGAAGACGCAGGCCACGGTGGCCATCCGCTTGCGGTTGGGCTTCTCGCCCGGCGCGAGCCGGCTGCGATGCCCTCCCGGGGCGGCGAGCCGGGCTTTCTGGGTGGCCGGTCGCAGTGCTTCCGGCCGCATGACTACCCCCTTGCCGTCGGCCTCGATGACCAGCAAGACGTCCCTGCTGGAGGGGATCGGCGGATGCTGACGGTAGAAGCCATCGACGTCGCCGCAGGCAGCGGCCACGAGCTGTTCAAGTCGGCGCTTGCCCAGGACTCTTCCGCAGCGCCGCTCGATCGCGGCCTGTGCCTGGTCGAACGAGCCTCTCGCCGCCTCCAGTGCAGCGAGCCGGCGCAGGCTCATTGAGTGCCGGCCCGCTGGCAGCGATAACACGGCATCGGCCGGATGGACGTTGGCCTGGCCCGGCCCGCGATAGGCGACACGCTCCCGCCACGGGCGCACGAGCCCGTCCGCGCCGATGCCGGGCGGGCAATTACCCCCTCGTATGGCTTCTTCTTCGCGGCGGGCCCACAGGTCCAAGTGGTCCTGCAGAAGCTGCCGCAGCAGGAGCCGGCCCGCTTCATCCAGATGTTCTTCCAGCTCGGCATGGGTCCACGAGGCCGCAGCTTCGCCTGACAAGGTGCGTGTTCAGCGACTCGAAGGCACTGACCGAGCAGGCAAACGGGTCAGCACCCGTGCGTGCGTCATACGATGTCATCTCCGGGGCTCTTCTCGGGCTGCATCGATTGGGTGGCACCTTCGAATGTAGTGAGAAGAGCCCCTCGCCTACGAGGAGTTGACAGACCCGTCCGTGCGGTGGTGAGCCACGGTGAACAGTCCGGGATCTCCCTCTTCCAGCCAGCCCCTGGCCGCCAGCCGCTTCAGTTTCGCGCGCGTCGTCTCGATCTTCCCCACCTCGGCGGGCAGCCCGATCCTCGGCACGACCTGCTTGGCTCGTACTGGTTCCGGAGCGTCCTGGACCACCTCGATGATGTCGCGATACGCCGTCGGCAACACCTCTATCCCCATCCCCGGCTGCCAGTTGGGCACCGACAACACCCCGACCATCCGTCGCTCCGCACCCGCATACGGGGTCGCGGGCTCAGCACCCGGTACGTCATCTCTCGACGGCACATCGTCGACGTCAGACGCCAGTGACGGGGCCGCTGACATCTCGGCCATCACCTCGGCCACCGTTTCCCGCGCGATCTGCAGCATTCTCAAGATCTCCCGGGCACTGTCCAACCGGTCCGCCACCTCGGCCAATTTGGCCTCGAGCCCCTCCACCTGGACACGGGCAGCGGACTCCCGGGCCTCCAACTCCTCGAACAATGAACCCATCGGACACCCCTCCTCCACCACCAAGGTAGAGACGACGCACTCCGAAAGCATCAGCGACGGCATCACCCCAGCTCAGGCATCCCCCGAGAGGAACCGCACCCGATTGAGTAGCTTGCCAACCCCGCGACCACGTTGCCTGCAAAGTGAGTTGGGTGCGGATCCTCTGAAGTGACGCTCGGAACGCGGGTCAAGGGCGGGGGTGCTCTGCTCGCACACACCACCAACAACGAGCAGGGTATTAGCTTTGAGGCCCACGACCACGCCTGGCACCCATCGGATCACCAGGGCCTGACCCTCATCCACCGGCCGGAGCGAGATGCTGACTCGAGCCCCTTCGAGCCGAAGAAGGGCTGGAGCAAGGCCGCCAAACGCCGATGCTGCGGTGGAAGGTGCCATCCGTCTCCACGATGTCCCTAATGTCGGAGTCAGCGAAAGTGTCCCTGAGCGGTGCCGTGGTCGAGTAATAATGCAGGTCACGAAGAGTGCTCCCCGCGCCCGCGGGGATGGTCCCATCAAGGTCGTACGCCGGCACCGCTGCCCCGGGTGCTCCCCGCGCCCGCGGGGATGGTTCCCTGGCCAAGGTGGGAGCCCTGGAGGGCCTGGAGTGCTCCCCGCGCCCGCGGGGATGGTCCCTCACGGGCCGCCGTTCGCGGGGGTCCACGGGTGCTCCCCGCGCCCGCGGGGATGGTCCCGGTGTCGCTGTGCGCCGGGTGCCGCCCGCCGGGTGCTCCCCGCGCCCGCGGGGATGGACCCTGATCGTGATGCGGCCGTCGCGGTAGGCGTTGACTGCTGCGGGCGTTGTGTCCGGTGGTGGCCTGCTCGATGTTCTGTTGCAGGTTGGAGGGGGCGGCTGTGGGGGCGAGTTGGCCTTCGGCGGTTGCGCCGGAGCTGTCGTCGCCGGCGGGAGGCCGCGTTCGGGTGGGTGTTGGGGTCTGGTGCCACTCGTCTGTCGGCAGGTGTCGCCGATCGCTGCGGGGTGCTCGGGCTTCATCCGGTTGCGCACGGTCTTGTGTTGTCGAACGCGTACCGGTCGTCTGTGGGGCAGCGGTACGCGTTTGAGGGTGGGGTCGAGACGCGTACCGGTCGGTGCTGTGGCCCAGGGAAACGTGTACCGGTGCCGGGCGCTGACCATGGGCGCGGGTGGACGCGCACGTCTCTGGCGGGGCGGTGACCTAGCTGGTACGCCCTGCCGGTGCGCGTTTTCGGGCCCTGGGGCAAACGCGTACCGGGCGCTGCGGGGTTCGGGGTGAGGGGGCTTTTGCATCGGGCTCGGGCGGTGCGGGAGGTGGTGGTGCTGCGGCAGGCGCCCGGTGCGCAGTAGCTCGGGCGAGGGATGCGCAACTTTGCTGCGCATGCCCCGACCTGCCCGCTGCGCACTGCACTGCGCAACGTCGCTGAGCACTCCTCGACCCGGTCTGCTGCGCACCCCTCGGTCCCGTCTGCTGCGCGCGTGCCTACGCAACTGTTGTGGTCTGTTGTGGAGTTGTTGTTTCCGTCGGTGGTGTGCCGTGGCCGGGTCTGTGTGCTGGTTCGAAGGCTTTGGTGGGCTGGTCGGTGACAGACTGCTGTTGGGGCGGGTTGGTGTTGAGGGGGGTGGTGGGTGGTGGGGAAGAGTGTGTTGTGGCCGTATGGGTCGACGGGTGCGTTGCGTGGGGATGTGTTGCGGGTTTTGGGTGTGTTGAAGGTGGCGTCGGCGGAGCAGGTGCAGGCGTTGACGCGTCCGCATCTGTCGGTGCGGTATCCGGTGCCGCACGGTGGCCGCCGGACGAAGGCGCATCGCAATGCCTGCCTGGACCTGACGCATCGCGGGCTGGTGGTGTCCGAGGGGGTGAGCCGTGGGCGGCACAAGCTGTGGGGACTGACGGCGGCCGGCCTGGAAGCGGCCGCCCAGGTGTTGCAGCGGCCGCTGGGGGAGATGGGGTCGATCGCCCGCGGTGCGGCCACTCACGGTGCCGCGCACGCCATGGACGTGAATGCCACCGCGCTGGCTCTCCTGCAGCCGCGCCCGGTGGGGCCTGATCTGGAGCGGCTGGGGCGGGTGGAGCGGGCGGTGGTCGAGGCCCGGCCGGCGGGGTTGGGGGTGTTGGAGGCGATGAGTACGGAGGTCGGCCTGCCGGTCACCGGCACCGAGGCCCGTCCCGGCCGTGGTTCGGTGCAGGCCGACCTGGTCCTGACCGCTCCCGAGCATCGACTCCCGCTGCTGTGCGTGGAGGTCGACCGCTCCACGATGGTTCCCGAGCGCGTGGTGGACAAGATCCGCCGCTACCAGCTGTTCTTTGAGCGCCGTGACCGGCAGGGGCAGGAGTGGTGGCGCAGCCGCTGGCCTGCGCCGGAGGGGGTGGGGCCGGTGGTTGCGCTGGTGCTGTCCGGTCGCAGTGAGAGGAGTGTGCTGGCCCGGGCTGGTGTCGTGATGAACCTGGTCGGGGGGCTGGGTACGTCGTTTCCGGTGATCGGGACGACGCTGGCCCGGCTGGGGGAGCGTGGCCCGTGGGGTGAGACGTGGTGGAATGCGGCGCGGGGCGGCAGCCCGCGGTCTCTTGGCCAGGCGTTGGGATGGCCTGTCGCTGCGCTTGATCGGTGACGTGGACCCGCAGGGCGCCGTCGTCTGCTGCCGGCTGTGGACGGGGGTGTGTGCCCGGCTGCAGCGGGCCGTGGTGCCGCCGCATCCGGACGGTATCAGTGGTGCTGCTTCCGTGGCTGCCGGGCGTGTCTCAACTCGGTTCATGGGCAGTGTTGTTGGTTGCCCCGATGCGTTCATGCCGCAGCATCTGCCGATGTTCCTGGCGGATTGCCCGGACTCGGAGGGGTTCCGCCCAGAAGCCGAAGCCGAAGCCGAAGCCTGACGTTGGCTGCAGCGTGTGCCGGTGAGGGGCTGTCAGGCCGCCCCACGGGCGTGTGGGTGGTCGGCGGGTGTGGCGTCGGGGTGGGTCCGTGAGTGGTGCCGTATGCCCTACCGCACCTCTGTGTGCCGGGCATGGCGAAGGCGCAGCTCAGGGCACCTGCTGGGGGTGTACCGGGTGTGCCGACAACCCCTCCCACGCACCCTCCGGCCCGGCAGACAGACAGGAAAGGAAAGAACAGGGATAGAGCAGGCGGCAGGTCCACAGGCGTGCGCGGGAGGGGATCGGAGCCGGGTGTGCTCACTCGGTAGGACGCCGTTCTGGCGGGCATGGTGGCTGCAGGGCTGCAGGGCTGCAGGGCTGCAGGGCTGCAGGGCTGCAGGGCTGTCGTGCGGCGTCACGGGCCTGCCATTCAGAGGTTCTTAGCTGCCGTCGTGGCAGCCTCTGCGACCGGCGGTATCCGTTCGCAGACGACGGCGAGAGCTGCGGGTTCGGCCTGGAGGAGGGCGGGCAGCGCTGGTAGCCAGGAGCCTTCGCGCAGGGCGAGGGCGGCGAGTTTCGCCGCGTGGTCCAGGTCCTGGGGAGGGCGAGTCTGTCCGGGAGGCGGTCGCCTGTTGTGCCTTGGCCGGGGCGGGACAGCATCGACGGCGACGGCGGTGGGGCCCGGCCCTGGTGGCGATGAGAGGGGGGTGGTTTGGGTGTGGATCCGCGCGTGGGGCGTTAGCATTCCGGGCTGGTGGACGGCTGTTTCTCCATCGGCCGGGGTGTAGCGGAGGGAGCAGGGTGGACCAGCGCGCGCTGCCCGAGCAGGACTTCTCGATGTTCGCCGATTCTGTGCGGAGATCCGGCCCGGCGCGGTTGCGGGTGACGGAGGCGATGACGTGTCTGGAGGCCGAGCGGCTGCGGGTGGTCCGGGCGATGGAGTGCGGGCGGCCGGTCGCGGCACGGGTCCTGGGACGGGGCGGCGAGGAGATCAACCGGAACCTCAGCCGTGAGGTTCCGCACTGGCGCACCCTGGATTCCGTCAACGTCAGCGGTTGCGTGGAGCAACTCGCCGTGAGCCTGCCGAACAATACGTTCGCGATGGACGCCGGTCTTCAGATGGTCAGTGTGTGGCACCGCGATGCGCTGAGCCCGGAGGTGCGGCTCGTACTGTCCGGCGAGGATCCGCAGGTAGCTACTTCTTCGGCTACGGGCCGTTGCAGATGAAGATCGTCGGCGCGGTGGCGGTGCTCCTCGAGGCCCGTGGTCGCGTTCCACAGAGGACTGTCATCGTGGTGCGGGACGCCGCGTGCGTGGCCGCCGCGCGCCGCTACTGGGACGTGGCGCGGCGCGGGTCGACGACGTGCGCCGCGCGCCGCCGAGGAGCCGCCGCCTGACGCCGACCGAGCGCCAGCGCCGCGTCGCTTCGCGCTCCTGCGCATCTCGCTCGTCGGACGAGCAGATCGCCCGCCGGCTCGAACTGAGCGTGCGCATCGGTGCGGACGGAGGTCGCCGTGATCCCGACCGCTCGACGCGACCCGCTTCGTGGCGGGGTCCGGCTCCGCGCGCGCGGAGCCGGACCCCCGCCTGATGTGCCCGCAACCGCCGGCGGCTGCGGGATGCTGCAATCTTCCGCCGACGGCGTCCGGCGGCCTTCGTTTGCCACGCAAGAAGGTACGGAAAGCTCATGAGAGCGGCCTGACTGGCCGCCGTCGGCACCGCGCTCGTGGACGACCGCGCTGACTGCCGCGCCGGCGTCGGCCACCCAGATCGCGCACAGCTGCGTGGGCGAGGCGGTCGTCCGCTGCGCCACAACGTCGAGATGCCATCCACCGGCGTCTTCAACGCGCACGGCCGGGTGACCTGGACACCGCCGGCGGTACCGTCTACAAGGTCATGTGGTCGCCGGGGTGCGGCTGGAGTACTCACGTGAACGGTGCCTGGGAGACCTCCGGCAGGAGGCCCCGTATCCCGTCTATGAGTCCGGGCAGGATGTCGCGCGCACCGACATCGGCACGTCGTGCGGTTCGTCGAAGCACGCAAGCTCGTCCGTCGCGCAGGTCCTCGTGTCGTGGGAGAACGGCGGCAGCGAGACCAACGACTGGGTCACGACACCGTCGACGTACATCTGCCCCCGCTGATCGCGTGACCGCGAGCTCTGCCGCTTCCTACTCGGGTTCTGGGTCCTGTATTGGGTCGTGATCAATCTGCGGGTTGCGCCCTCGTGGAGAGGGCGGGTCCGGTGGTCCGTAGTGCACGACGCGGACGCAACGGACGGACCAGGAGCGGAGTTCATCGGTCCGTACCTGCCGTCCGGCGAGTGCGGGCCGTATCTCATGCGACTGCGGCAGCAGGCTGAGGGTGATCTGGAGGTTCCGCTCGAGCACAGTGGCGGGAGGTCGAACGAGTTCGGCGCGTGGGCCACCGTGCACAACCGCTTCCGGCGGTGGCGGCACTCCGTGTGTCTCGCAGCTGCGGAAGGACTGATCGCGAAGGCGGCCGGAGCGGGGCAGGACGGACCTGTCCCTCGGGCAGTACCTTCAGGGATGAGAACGGTGACGATGCATCGCATCGTGGAGCCGGCGATGTGACCTCGCGCGGCGAAGTCAGTCCTCGACACACCGCTTGACCCGCGGGGTTGCTGTGCCAGAGGACGCGGCGGACATTCACGGGATCACGGCCGCGGCCCTTGCCGGGGCCCCTGCATTCGCGGACATCCTGGCGGACCTCACCGCGGCGCTCCGTGGCAAGCGCTGCCTGATCTACAGCAGTGCCTACGGCGTCCGTCGGCTCCGCCGTGAGCTGACCCTGTGCTACCTCGACCGCGCTGCACGGAGGTGTCGAGAGACAGTGCGCACGGGCACCGTACCGGAGGACATCGGGCGGTCGCTGAGGTGGCTGCCCGGATGGACGCCATGAGGTTGGAGGACGTGATGATCCCTGCTCGGTCTGGGCGGGGGACTCCAGCGAACATCACGGCACCAACCGCTGGCAGCCCTTGGCGGGAGGACATCGGGCTGCGGAAGACGGCCCCGTCCTCGACTGCCTGCGGGCCGTGGCAAAGGCCGCCGGTTCGCTTTGTCCGAAGGGGACTTGTAGCCGAACTCGCGGGTCCCGCGTCCAGAACGGCACCTCGGAGGACTCGGGTTCGTCCGCGTCCGCATGATCGAGGACCAGCAGACCGAACTATCCGTATTGCGGCTATTCGGAAGGTTATCTATAACAGGAGGCATGAGCCGTCGAGTTGATACACGCGAGCAGCGTCCACAGTTCGAACTCCGCTGTGAGTGCATGTGATCGTGCAGCGGGCTCCCATCTGGTTCATCACACGCTGATCACCACGGCCGGCGGTACTGGGGCCGCTTGGTGGACGAGTCGCTAGTGCGCGACGCCTTCTGCGGGGCCGCGACAGCCATCTCGCGCAGGGAGGCATCGGGAGGTGCGGATCCCTCGTGAGTGGTACGTGCGCCCTACCAGGGATGCGGAGAAGGCCCCTGTTCAGGAGGTGCCGCCGCGTGTCCCGGGGGCGGCCGAGGCGGCACGGCCGCCGCTACATGATTCCTTTCCACCGCCAGGGTGGTGCTCCTGCGCGGCCGCGCAGGCAGTCGGCGCGGTACTGGGCTTCGCGCCGCCACTGTGGGCGGGTGGCGGCGTGCTGCGCGGCATACGTCGTCATCCGCAACTCGCGGGCCCCGGCGAGAGTCCATACCGGCCCATTCGGTGACGTCCGTGCCGTAGGCGGTACAGAACGCGGCGTACTCGGCGGCCAAGACCGCGCCGGTCGTGGTCAGCTTCACCGCCGTCGACACGAGGTCCACTCCGGCGGGCCGAACGAGGCGCGCTCAAAGTCCAGGAGGATCGGGCCGGCCGCGGTACGTGCGATGTTGCCGACCCAGGCGTCCCCATGGACGACGCACTCGGGCAGCCGCAGGCCGTGACGCCCACTGCGCCTTGAGGTCTTCGAGCCGTTCCCGCAGCCATTGCCGGTCATCGTCGGCGAGGGTAGCCGCGGTGTCGATCCGCTCGGCGGCCCGTACGAACGGGTCCAGGTGCCCGAGCGGCAGCTCGGGCTTGGGCAGGGCGTGCAGCTGCTTGAGGACCGCCACGACATCGGCGACGGTCCCGATCTTGTGTGGTGGCAGCTCGTGCCAGAACGTCACCGGGTGTCCGCTGATCGCCACCGGCTGCGGCAGCTCGAGGGCGCGGACGGCGGGCACGCCCTGGGCGGCGAGCCAGCGGGCCACCTGTACTTCGCGGGTCGCGGCAACGAGCTGGCCGGGGCGGGCGATGCGCAGCACCACACCGCCACGCAGACGCCACAGCGCGTTCTCGGCGATCCGTATCGGCTTTGCGCCGGTGGCATCGAGGCCGGCGGCGAGGCATGCGGCCTGAAGCACGGCATGGGTGGGCGTGGTGGAGACGGTCACGGCTGCACGGTAGCCGCGATGCGCTCGCGCAGGTGCTCGGCTTCGGGGAGCTTCCGGTACCGGGCCGTGTAGCGGGACAGCTCGCGCAGGTCGTCGGCGGCCCGGCACGACGTCAGTTCCCGACGTCGTTCAGGGCCCGGTGGCCGAGCACGACCGCATGCTGGGGTCGTCGCCTCTGGCCATGGCGAGGGAGGCGAGTTTCGTGCCGGAGATCGCGCGGGAGCGGGCGAACTGGTCCCCGTGCTCCTGCACCGCGATCTCGAACCGGCGGGCCGCCTGCCCCGGATCCTGCTCGGCGTGGACGGCCAGATCGAACAGGGCGTGCGCGGTGTCGCCGTGATGCTGGGCGTGGTCGTAGTACGCCATCCAGGGCGGGTCCTTCGACGGGTCGGACTGCTCGAACGCGGCGTCGGCCTCGCCGACCGCGCGCAGCGTCTCGGTGACGTTGCGCATCTTGCCGAAGGCCCTGGCGCGGGCGGTGTGCAGCATGGCCCGCTCGGTTGCTGTCAGCCGGTCGGAGCGCACCAGCCCCTTTTCCGCGTGTGTGAGCCCGGTGTCGGGGTCGCCTACCCAGATCTCATGCCGGGCCATGAAGCTGTACGTCTTGGCGCGCAGGTGCCATTCCCCGGCCTCTTCCGCGCATTCGGCGGCGAGACGGAAGCTGACGCGGGCGTCGTCGTGGGCGTACGCGTCGAATTGGCTGGCTCCGACGACGATCCCCAACCGGGCCACGGAGGCGAGGAGTTCCGGGCGCAGGGGCTCGGGGCAGGGCACGGGCAGCAGTGAGGCACCCCACGTGATCGCGCCGCGGGCGAGCTCTCGTACGACTCCGCCGCCGCCGTGTTCATTGTCCTGGCGGTGGATGACGTCGGCGAGTGCCTTCAACTGGGCGATCTCGCGGGGGCGGATCTGTGACGGGATCTCCTGGGGTGCGGTCGGTGCGACGAGGCGAACAAGGTCGGTAGGGGCGAGGGCGGCGAGGCCGCTCGTGACGAGGAAGGCGCGACGGTCCACGGAGGCAGAACTCCCACTCGGAGGTAATGGACTACCTCCAACCAGGATGCTGGCCGCGGTGGACCTGAACCGACGCCTCCGCCCTGCCGGGGGTGCACTTTCCGTTTCAACACGGGAGTTTTCTGCTCCCGAAGACCATTCCCACGCGCGGGCGAAGACCCCGCCGGTCTCGAGAGCGTCGTCCAGCCGCTCCGCCAGGTCCTGCGAGCAGGTGGCCGTCCCCTTCTCGATCTTCTCGATGAGGGAGCCGCTGACCTGCACCAACCCACCCAGTTCGGAGGGCTTGAGCGGGCCGCGCTTCTGCGCCAGGTGCGCAGCTCGTGGCCGAACCAGTCCCGCGGTGATGCGTCCGGGGTCAGCTTCTTCTCTGGTCTGGGCATGGGCTGTTCCTCGCTCGCGAAACGGAAGATCGAGGTTTCCGAGTCAGGGTCTGCAGTCGCTCCTGTCGGCCTGACTCAATGGTTGCTGAACGGCACCGCAGTACACACCGCGGTCGGTGCCTGGTGGAGAGATTTCGTCGAACGAGGAGTCCCCGTAATGGCAGACCTGGCGCAGGCGCAACCGATCGCCGTGGAGGGCACGAGCGCATTGGTGGCTCCGGGTGCGTTCGGGAACCTGCGAGGTCGACGTCAGCTGACGGCTGAGATCGTCGCGCCGCGCAGCCTGTCGCCGCGTGTCTGAGCGCTGTGGGGTCTGCGATCCGACCTGGAGTTCCGGGTGGTCCTGGCGACGTCCGAGCTTTTGGCGAACGCGTGGCAGCACGCCCGGCCGGAGGGCGCGGACTGCGTCCCCGTGAAGTTCCTCCTCTCGCGCACCCCCGACGGCGTCTTCCCAGCGTGCGCGACCCCGACCCGCGCCATCCAGCGTCCGTCAACGCCCTCGACACCGACGAGAACGGCCGCGGGCTCGCTCTCCGCGAGGAGGTCAGCGACGGGTTCGGTTGCTCGTCCACGGCTGGCGGAAGGACGTGTGGGTCTCCATCCTGCGCCCGACGAGCGAGGCGACTGGATGACTACGCCGGCCACGCTTGCCTCTGGCTGGACGCACCCTGTGCGGGCCGCCGCCCCGCTGTTCGGCGCCACCCGTCTCGCCTGGATCGCGCAGAAGATCCGGCGGTGGGCGCCGTACGTCGAGGGGCAGGTCCTCGACGACCTCGCCGCCGTCCTCGATGACTACATGCCCGGCGAGGACCAGGTCGACGACCTGGCCCAGCGTCTTCGCGGGCACCACATGCGGCTGTCGAACCGCGCCGTCACGACACGGCTCCACGAGCGGGACGAGGCCGTCGCCCGGCTCGTCGACCGCGGCCGGACACAGCGGGCCGAGGTGCTCCCTCGGCGTCCACCGCAAGGCCGTCGGGCATCTTTGCACGATGGCGTGGACGGTCAGCGAACTGCTTGAGCTGATGGTCACGCATCAGTACCTCACGGAGGTGTCGTGACCAGGCCCGCACCTGCCAACCACCAGACCGGTCAAGCGAGGAAGATGCCTCGCCCCGTGCGCACCGTCACAGAACCGGCGCTGATCCCGTTCATCACGAACCGGGAGGGTGAAGAGGCCGCTCCGAACAACCTCTTCATCGCCTCCCACCGGTCAGGGTCCCGTCTGTACTACGGAGACGAGAGCCGGTGGACCGCGACATCTCGGGGCGTGCTGTGGGGACGGTGCAGCTTCAACCCGCATGACCGGCACGGCCGGCCGACAGGGCGACCGCAGTGGCGCCTGATGCACCCCTTCCGCCAGCGGTACTGCATGGAGACGATGCGCTGCCAGGTCTGCGCGGAACCGGCTCGCACACCGCTCGGGTACATCTTCCTGGCCGGGCCCCACGACTACGACCCCACCGAGCCCGTCATCACCGCCCAACCGCCGGTCTGCCGAAAGCACATCCGGGTGTCCGCCAGATGGTGCCCGCACCTTGAGCGCGTCGATGGTCTTCCTGGCCCAGAGCTCTGTACGGAGTGCAAGGGACTCTCTACACCCGCGAGGGGATCGCGCGGCGGCGGTGCTGCAGCTGCGCGCGCCCCTGCCCTATGGGCACCGCCACATGCCCACGTTCCTCGCCTCCCAGATGGTTCGCCGTCTCAAGGCGTACCGAGTCCTCGACGTCGAACAGCTGATGCGAGAGCTGGCCGAGGCCGCCCCATAGCTCCTGCCCGGTGGCCCGGCTGTCGTGCGTCAGCGGGTCATCGGGCAGGTACCAACACTCGGCGCGGGGTCTCAGGTCTCCGCGCCGAGGCTGCACGCGTCGGTCGGCCACACGCACTCAGCGACAGGCGACCGACGCCGGGCGAGGCTCGTGGAGCCTTGCCTGCTGCAACCCTGTAGCGGGCCCGCCCACCACCGCATTGGAATCAGCGACACAGAGGAGCACAGCATGTTCGTACACTCCGACCGTCTGCCGGCGAGCCCCGCGGTTCCCAGGGGCTTCCACGCCCGCGCCCTGGGGCGCCAGCCGCATGGCGGCGTACCGGCGATGGCGCCGGCTTATGACCACGTCGTCCTCGACGAGCGGAAGCAGACCGCCGCGTTCTCTCGACCAGGACGGCATCGTCATGGAGAGATGCCGGGGCTCGGAACCAGCACGGGCACCGCGCCGGCCACCGGCACCAGCGGACGGCAACGGCTCCACCCAGGACTCCGACACGGGCAGTGATGCCGACCAGTGATCACTGATCCGCGTCCGGTGGTGGTCGTCACCGAGCCTGAACGACCCCACCGCCGACGTGCGATCACCGGAGCTGCACGACCGGGGTGTCCCGGTCGTGCGGTTCGACTCGGGGATTTCCCGCATCACTGTCGGTGGAGGCCGAGATCACTCAAGACGGCGTGCGCGGCCGTCTGTGCACGCCGTCGGACGGCTGACCTGGCAGGGATTCGCTCCCTGTACTACCGCCGTCCCTCGGATTCGCTTTCCCCACCTCGACGAGCAGGACGCCCGGTCTCGCGATCACCCAGGCCCGCGCCCGGCCTGGGCGGTGTCATCGCCTCGCTGCCCGACTGCCGTTACGTGAACCACCCCCACCGCATCGGCGACGCCGAGTTCAAGCCGTCCGGGCTCGCCGCCGCCGTCGATGCCGGGTTCCGGGTGCCCCGCACGCTCATCACCTCGAACCCCGATGCGGCCAGGACGTTCATCAAGGGCAGCGACCGGACCGTCATCTACAAGCCGCTCCACAACCCCGTCTACCGGATCGACAACGTCCCTCCTGCGTGGTCGAGATCGCCGCGGTGACGCCCGAGGAGATCGACGACCGTGTGGCCGGCACCGCCCACCTGTTCCAGGAGTGCGTTGCGAAGACGGCGGATCGTACGCGTGACGGTCATCGGGCAGCGCTCGTTCTGCGTGCGGATCACCTCCGACCTCCTGGACTGGAGGACCGACTACAGCCGACTGAGCTGCACCCCCGTGACACGCCCGCCGGAACCGAGACAGCGCTCCAGGCCTGCCTGAACCACTTCAGGGCTCCTCTTCGGCGCTTTCGACTTCGCCGTGGACGCCGACGGGCAATGGTGGTTCCTGGAATGCAATCCATCCGGTCAGTGGTACTGGCTGGAGGACGAGACCGGGCTGCCCATGTGTGCGGCCCTTGCCGACCTACTCGAAAGGAAGCCGTGAGCGGCCACCAGCAGCTCCTGCAACGCCTCATCGACACTCATCACGGCCGGCGGAGCTGCGCTCGCCTGCGTGGAAGCAGGCCGCGGCCGCCGTACTCGGCACGAGTTCGCTGCGCGCGGCGGGTTCTTCCGCGAAGTGCCCGGTTCGGCACTCCACCGCATGGACGGCAATCCACGAGAGCAACCACGAGTGGCTGCCGACCTGTTACCTCGACGAGTCTCTCGTCACGCAGATCGCAGAGCACGATCAAGCCCGAGGACATGCGCGGCGAGATCATGCGGGAGCCGACCAGCTCGAGCACACTGCCCTCCCTCGTCCTGCGGATGCTGGAGGACCTCCACGTAGAGCCGGACATGAACGTCCTGGAGATCGGCACCGGCACCGGCTACTCAACGGCCCTGCTCACGCGGCGTCTTGGGGAAGATCAGGTCACCTCGATCGAGTACGACGCAGTCGTCGCCCAGCGCGCCCGCAACTCCCTCAGCCGGCTCGACCTCCAGCCCACGCTCCTGACGGGCGACGGCCTCCGGGGCGCCCCGGAGAGCGGCCCGTACGACCGGATCATCGCCACCTGCGCAGTACGGACCGTCCCGGGAGTGGATCGAGCAGACCCGGCCCGGCGGCACCATCCTCACCACCATCGGAGGCTGGCTCAACGCGTCCGAACTCGTGCGCCTGACCGTGCACGAGGACGGAACGGCCAGCGGACCCGTGCTCGGCGGACGCGTCAGCTTCATGCTGGCACGCCCCCACACGCCGCCGCCGCTCGGTGTCCTCGGACCTCTCCGACGGACGCGAGCGCGAGACGAGCATCGGAGCGGACGCTCTGAACGGCTGGACCAGCCGGTTCATCATGCAGTTCGCCGCGCCGACCGCCCAGCATCATGAAGTTGCGCGCCGACCGGCACGACGAGGACGTCCTGGTCGACGCCGAGACCGGCGCGTGGGCCGCGCTGCACCAGGAGGAAGGCCGCTGGATTGTCCGTGAGGGCGGCCCGAGCCGTCTGTGGGCGGCCGTGGAGGGCTGCTCGACCGCTGGCTGTCTGCTGGTAGCCCTCCAGTGGAGAAGGCCTCGGTGACAGTCGCCAACGGAGTCCAGAGCATCCACTGGTAGCCCTGCCGCGTCTGCGTGACACCACCATCAGGAGTGTTGAGGTGCTGTCGTGTTCCAGTTCGGGAAATCGTGCGGCAGGTAGCGCCACTGCACCCCGGTGCGGTCCACATACAAGATCGCGTTCATGATCTCGCGGAGATCGACCTCGGCAGGCCGGCCGAAGCCCAGAGCTCGGCCGTGGCGTTCGTAGCGCCAGTCCTCCAGGACAGGCCCGATCAATTCCCAGCGGGCATCAGACAGATCACTCGGGTACGCACGTCGTTCGAGGCATGACCTGGACGTACTGCCGATCAGGGCGTGCGCCCAGGCGTGTGTCCTGCCTCGCGGAAGCACGGAACGCATCCGGGCGCCTTGGGATGAGACAGGCGCAAGCTGCCTCCTGCCCCAGAAGTCGCACCATTCGCCCCAACAAGCATGGCCGACCCAGCAAGCCCCACCCGCACCAGTCCAGCGGTTGCTGATCAGGCAGGACGTGGGCCTTGCCTATCTCCTGCCACTGGCGGTCGAGGTCCTCGGGCCAATCCCCTGGCGGAAGGCGACATGTATGAGGGCGATCTGCTGGCTGCCCTGCTCACCAGGAGTGCGGTGGTCTGGAGCGAGTGCCCCTGAACTCGGGCGGGAGGTCCGCCTGATCGTCTCGGAGTTGGCCGACATGCCGCCTGCTCTGAAGCGTGAGGTCGAGGGGTTCTGGCTCAGTAGCTCACCGATAGCCTGCACGTCGGTCATGGGCCGGCGGGTTGTCTAGCGGAGTGTGAGTGGGCGGCGACACGGCCGCACCGGGCCGTGTCGTCAGGGAGATGCACACGCGGCCGCGAGGGTCGCGGCCGCCAGGAACCCGAAAGCCGAAGTGAAGCCATACAGGTCGGCAGCCAGCCCATGACCAGCGGAGCGAGTACGCCGGCGAGTTGTCCGCCGGTGTTGACGATTCCATGCCTGTGCCGATGACGTCGCGGGACAGTACGCGGAGCGGAATGCCGATGATGCCGATGAAGGCGAGGCCGGCGGAGAACATGGCCAGGGACTGGAGGACCGTGAATGCCGTCGTCGAGCTGGACAGGAGCATGGTGACGAGCAGGGCCGCCGAGACGAGGAGTGCGGGGACGACCAGTCGGCGCGAGGTCCGCGTCCAGGCCACGGGACATGAGCTGGCCGCCGATCGCCACGGCGACCGCCGTGATGAGCAGGAATCGCGGCGGATACCCCGGCGTGCACCATGGAGAGGCCCTGGCCTCGACCAGGTACGACGGAACCCACGTGATCATTCCGTAGTTCAGCATGTTGAAGCATCGCGAACATGAGCGCGCAGCGCAGCACCAGCCCGTTGCGCAGGACGCGGCCCACCGGCGCCGCGGCGGCGACGGCGGGTGTGTCGGGCTCGGTGAGTTCGGGCGGGAGCGGGGACGGCATCAGCCTCCACAGCACCAGTCCGACGACCAGTCCTGCGGCGGCGATGATCCAGAAGGTGTGGCGCCAGTCCGCCATGACGATGATCGGTGCGACGATCAGCGGGCCAAGGCCCGCGCCTAGGCTGTTCGAGGCGAGCATGAGTCCGGCGCTGCGGCTGCGCGTGGCGGAGGTGGTTCGCTCGGTGAGTGCCTTGAACGAAGACGCGGCCGGGAAGAGTGCTTGCGAGATGCCGAACAGCGCGCGCAGTACGAGGAGTGCGACCAGGCCCGGTGCGAGGCTGGTCGCGGCAGTGAACACGGACCATGCGACCAGTGACACCACCAGTAGGGGGCGCGAGCCAGGCGGTCGGCGAGCAGGCCGGCGGGAACTGGCTGAGCATGTAGGCGATCGCGAACGCCGAGACGACCAGGCCCTGTTCGGTGCGCGTCAGGCCGAACTCCGCGCCGATCAGCGGCAGGGCGGTCGCGATCATCACGCGGTCGATGTAGTCGATGACGTAGACGCCCATGAGCAGGGCACAGTGTGGTGTGTTCGGTGCGCCGGACGGTTGCGGGTGGTGTGCTGGTGGGGCTCAAGACCGATCCCTCCGTATGGGGTTGGTGGGGAGCGTAGAGCGTAGGGGTTTGCCATGGACTCGTTCAGGCGCACGAGAGGAGGGGCGAACTTTCGTCCGCGGTGACGAGACGAGGAGAGCGGTCCGCGTCCGGCCTGGACAGGGGCCACCAAAGGCCCGGCCGCGTCATGCGGGGAGCCGGAGTCGCTCACTTGTCGGGCGACGTCGGGCGGAGGGCTCTTGTTTAGCGTGGCCGAGCAGCCTCAAGGCGCAGCATGGCCGCGAATCGTTGATCGGAGTCGTCCAGATCGATGCCGCCCACCTCGGCGAGACGGCGCGGGCGGTAGCGGAAGGTGTTCGGGTGGACGTGTGCCATGGCGGCCGCCGTCGCCACGTCGCCGAACGCGTCGAGCCAGCGACTGCAGGGTGTGCATCAGCTGGGTCTGGTGCTGCGCGTCGTAGTCGAGCAGGCGGGTGAGCGGGGTCGTGGGGCGGTCTCCGCGGGCGGCCGTGAGGTCGGCCAGGTCGAGATCAGCGCGTCGGTGTGAACGTCCTCGATGGTGGCGACGCGGCGGCGTCGGGCATCGGTGAGCAGTACGCGCAGTGCCCGGTCCGCGTCCTCGCGCGCTCGTTGGATGTCTGAGCTGTCGTCGGCGAGCGATCCGACGCCGATCGCCGCGTGGGTGTGATCTGTGGTGCTCTCAGGAAGGTCGAAGCGAGGCGCACCGCCCGTTCCTCCCAGTTGATTCGGCGGTCGGGCAGGGGCACGATGGCGTACGCGATGTCGCCGATGAGGGCCACCGCGGAGCGGCTGGACCGCGGTCAGGTGCATGGCCAGCGCGTCCGTGAGGCGTTGGTGGTCGGCCGCGCGGGCGGCGTCTTCCTCCTCTGGTGTGTGGGAGGCGTGGGTCAGTCCCATCGCCAGTACGGTTACGGGCCGTCGAGGAGCCCGAGCCGGGTGATCGCTGCGGGAGCGGATGTGCCTCCTTGCAGGGCGGTGCTCACAAGGTCGGTGCGCACTCGGCGTTCGACGTCGGCGCCCGCGCGCAGCCGGAGCATGTGCAGGGCGACGACCTTGGCGGCGTCGGTGAGGGCCCGGGTGCGTTCCGGGGTGAGCCGGGGACGGCCGCCCAGATGGAGCCAAGGATCTCGCTGCCCGCGCGGACGGCGACGGCGACCCGGGGCATGTCCACCTCGAAGCCCTGGGTGCGGGGGTCGATGTAGACCGGGTCCGGGTCGCGGTAGAGCCGTTCGAAGATTCCGGTGCGTTCCAGGCCGCGGGTGAACTGCTCGGGCACCTGGCGTCCGAGGATCGTTCGCACCCGGGACTGGTCCGCCTCGTCCTGCCTGCCGGAGAAGGCGAGTACGCGCGAGGCCCTGTCCTCGATGGTCACCGGCGCGTCGACAAGCGCGGACACCGCGTTGGCGACGGCGAACAGGTCTCCAGCCGGCAGTCCGTCGAGGGTCTGCTGTTGTGCCTCGCTGATGTCGTCCTCGGCAAGGAGCGTGCGCAGCATGGCGGCAAGCTGGTTCCACGAGGCCCCGGCGGCCAGTGCGAGCAGGCTGACACCCGACTCCTGCACCGCGTGTACGACGTCGGGTGTGGCCTCGGCCGGCTGCCGGACCACCAGCGCGGCCGCGTCCCGTCGGCCGTAGTCGTGCAGCAGCTCGATGATGTCGTCCGGATCTCGCACGCCCACGCCGAGGACCATGGCATGGGCGGGGAACTCGCAAGTGTCCAGAGGGTCGTGGATGACGACGGCTTCAAGGAGCGGGCGCGGGTACTGCATCCCCGCCAGCGGCCGCAGTAGTACGTCACCGAGAGCGTCGAGTACCGGGCCCGAGACTCCGCGGGGCTTTGCAGGCATGGGCTCAGAGCTTCTCACGGCGTTATGACGTCAGCCAGGCCTTGTCCACGGTCGCTCGGCCAGGGCCTCCGGGATCGGGGTGACGCCGAGACCGGGAGCCGGTCGGCACGGGCAGGTGGCCGGAGTCCAGGACGAAGGGTTCGGTGATGTCGGTGCGGTAGAAGCGGTTCGATGCCGAGGTGTCACCTGGCAGCGTGAACCCGGGCAGCGAGGCGAGCGCCACGTTGGCGGCGGCCGAGACCGGTCTCCAGCATGCCGCGCACCACACCGGCACGCCGTGGGCCGCGCACACGTCGTGCACACGCCGAGGCCTCAGGTAGCCGCCGACCCGGCCGGGCTTGATGTTCACGATGCGGCAGGCGCCGAGGGCGATCGCGTCGGCGGCCGAGCGCGCGCGAGACGATCGACTCGTCCAGCGCACACCGGGGTGGTGATGTGCCGGGCCAGTTCGGCGTGGCCGCGGGCCGTCCTCCTCTTCAGAGCGGCTGCTCGGTCAGCAGCAGTCCGAACGGGTCGAGCCGCTGCAGCTGGGAGACGTCCGCGAGCGTGTACGCGGTGTTGGCGTCGACTTGCAGCAGGATGTCGTCGCCGAAGCGTTCGCGGACCGCGCGCACCGGCTCGACGTCCCAGCCGGGCGCGATCTTCAGCTTGATCCGGAGTACCCCGCGCCGAGGTAGGAGCCGACGACGTCAAGCAGCTGCGGGACGGAGTCCATGATGCTCGACCGACACCCGCACGCCACCGAGTCCTTGGTGGATCAGCGCGGTGGCGAAGGAGGTGCCGCTCGCGCGCAGTTCGGCGTCGAGGACGGCCATCTCCATGGCTGCCTTGGCCATCCGGTGTCCCTTGACGGGGGCGAGCAGGGAGGCGACACGGTGAGCGGTCACCTCCTCGGCCCGCATCAGGGCGGGAACCAGGTAGTCGCGCAGGATGTGCTCGGCGCCGTCGACGTACTCGGACGAGTAGTGGGGGTCGAGCCAGCGCGACACACTCACCCCAGCCCTCACCGGCCGGTGTCACCACCCGGACCAGCAGCAGGTCCGTGCGTGCTGGGTACCGAACGAGGTCGAAACGGTGCCACCAACGGCATCTGGACCCGCAGGAGTTCCACTCCACTGAGCTTCATGACGCGTGCTTCCTTTCGAGTGCGTACCAGCCGGCGCGGTCGAATCCGGTGACCGATGGCGCCGTCCTCCAGCAGGCCGAGCAGGGTCTCCCTGAGCGCGATGCGCCACGAGAGGCCGAGCGCAGGATCGCTCTTGCGGAGTGCTTCGATGTCGGGCGGTACCGCGACGAGCAGCAGGGAGCGCGTCGCCCGGCCCGCGACGGGACTGCCGTCCGCCGCGATCGACAGCGCGAGCCCGGCGCCCTGCGCGCGCAGCTGTCGTCGCGCGTCGGCGCGCGCTGGGGTTCGCCGCGGCGCGCGTCTGGGCGGTGTCACCGGCGAGTTCCCAGTTGACCAGTAGCCGGTCCGTCGCGGAGGCGCCGTTGATGCTGTCGTTCATGGGGCCGTAGTAGTCGTCGGCAGATAGCGTGCCGGGCGGGCGCCGGTTTGGTCAGGTTGAAGTGGGCGTTGCGGCACGCCAGCGGGTCGAGACGTCCAGGAGATCGTGTGGGTGTGGCGGCGCAGGGCCCAGAGCGCGTTGATGGAGTTTGAGGGCGAAGCCGAGTCCGCGACCGAGGCCGCTGGGGGTGACGCCCGCGATGTGGCTGTGCGGGCTGCCGTGGGCGGGTGTGCCGAAGACCCGAAGCAGGCGCCCAGGAGTTGCTGCCCGTCGAACGCGCCGGCCACGTAGTTGCCCGTGGTGGTCATGGCGCGCAGCAGCTCGGTCGGGACCGGTCGGCTGCCGCCGTCCGGCTGCCAGATCGACTGGAACAGGGCGCTGACAGCGTTGAGTTCGGCTACGTCGGCGAGCTCACGGACCAGTCACGCGGGAGGCCGAGGCTGCCGCAGCCGCGTCACTGGTCCGCCTCGTGTTGCAGTGCGGGCAGGGCGCGCTCGGGGTGTCGGCCGTCAGCTTGGTCACCGTGTCACCTCGTGCGCGGGGGTACGCAGGGCTCTCCGAAGGAACACGAGCCGGCTGTCCAGCTTCGCCCGCACGGTGGTGGCGGGCCAGCAGCGTCCGAGCGAGAGCGGTCAACAGCTGCGTGCGTGGCGTGAGTTCGGCGACCACGACGTGTTCGGTGTCGGCGTGTGCGCCTCCACCCACCGCGCCCAGGCCGTCCAGGGTCGCAACGCCCAGGCCGGCGGTGAAGTTGCCGTCCGATGCGCCGCCGACGCTCGCGGCGGTCAGCGGTCCGATGTTCAGGTCTTCCGCGAGCGACTCGGTGAGAGCGAACAGGTCCGTCGAGGCCGCCGCGTCCAGAGGGCGGACGGTTGATGCCGCCGGTGACGCGCAGGCCCGCACCTGGCAGTACGGGGCGCAGTGCGCGCACGGCCCCATCGACCCGCTCCTGCTCGGCCCGGTCCCAGGCCCGCACGTCCACGGCCACCTGGGCGGTGGCCGGGACGGTGTTGGCCGTCGTACCGGCGGTCGACGCCGTGGGTACGACCGTGGTGCCGCGTGCGGAGTCGGCGAGCTCGGCCGTGGCGAGGACGTGGTGGGCGAGTTCGATGCCCGCGTTGATGCCCTTGTCCGGCTCCAGGCCGGCGTGTGCGGCGTGGCCCTCGACCTCGATCCGGTAGAGCGAGACACCCTTGCGGCGGCACTTCAGCGCCCCGCCGTCGGCGGACGCCTCAGGACGAGGACCGCCTCACAGCCGCGGGCCGCCTCCTCGATCAGCTCGCGCGAACCGGGTGAGCCGATCTCCTCGTCGCCGGTGATCAGGATGGTCAGCCCGTCGCGGTCGGGCAGCGCCGCGGCGGCGTGCAGCGCCATCACCACGCCCGCCTTCATGTCGAAGCAGCCCGGGCCGCGCAGTACGCCGTCGCGCACGGAGTAGGGGTGGAGTGTCCAGTGTCCCCAGCGGCCACACCGTGTCGTGATGCCCGAGCAGCAGGGCGCGCGAGGGCCCGTTGCCGAAGCGCCACCGCAGATGCGGGCACCCGTCCGTGACGAGACGCTCGGGCTCAACGCCCAGCAGGCGACGCCCGATTGCGGTCACCGCGTCGGCGCTGCGCGCAGGGGCCTGATGGTCGTCGGACGGTGACTCGCAGCGCACCAGGGTCTCGATGTCGGCGAGCAGAGCGTCCAGGTCCGGTGCTGTCATCGGGGCTCGCCTCGCAGCGGCCGTCCGGGCAGGGCGTCCGTCTGCAGGGTGCCGTCCGTGACGACGGGCTGTCCCGCGACGTACAGATGGCGGATCCCGAGGGACGGGCGTGTGGGATCGGCGTAGGTGGCGGTGTCCGTCACCGCCGCCGGGTCCAGGGCGACGAGGTCGGCGTCGGCGCCGACGCTCAGGTGGCCCTTCGCGCGGGCGGCCGGTGCGACGTCGTCGAGGATCCGGGCGGGCAGGAAGGAGCAGCGGCGGAACGCCTCGGCCCAGGTCCAGAGCGCCGCTCTCGCGCACCATCAGGCGCAGCGTCTTGGCGAAGGTGCCGGCCGTGCGCGGGTGAGTAGTGCCGCCGGGCGGCAAGGGCCACTGGGTGCTGTCGTGGCTGCCGTCCGGCCAGTAGACGGGCATCGCATCGCTGGCGACGACGGCGTCGGGGTAGGCGAGTGCCTGCCGCATCAGCTCCAGATCGCGCGGCTCGTCCTCGTCGAGGAACTCCAGCAGACAGGGTGCGCCCGGGTCTTGGGCGCGCAGCTGCCGCAGACGGGCCGCGTCGGCGATCCGCTCGCCGGTCTCGACCATGATGACGCTGCTGGGGCCGAGACCCTTGAGCCGCAGCCGCTCCGGCGCGATGAACGCCGCGCCGACGGCGCGTGCTGCCCGCCCCGTACGGGTAGGCCTCCACCGTCACCCGCGAACCGGACCGCTGCGACTCCTCGAGCGTGCCGAGGACCCGGTCGACGTGGCGCCCGGACGTGCTGTTGACGTGGCAGTGGTGCATGGCGGCGCCGGTCTCCGCCGCCGCGACAGCGCGATCTCGGTGGACCCGTCGATGGGGGTGGCCGGGTCCATCTCGACCAGTTCGCGGACGTGGGTGAACGTCGGTACACCGGCCTTGGCCGCCAGGCGTGCGACAGCCAGGAACTCGGCGAGGGGTCGGTCCCGGGCGCGTAACCCATCAGGACGCCGATCCCCAGCGCGCCGCCGGCGAGTTCGGTCTCCAACAGGGAGAGCCAGGAGGCCAGTTCGCGCGGGGAGGAGGAGCGCTGCCAGCGCGGGTTGCCGAGCACCGCGAGGCCGGACTCATCCGGGCGTCGGGGGCGATGCCGGCAAGCACTGGGCCCGGGCTCCGCCCCAGGACGCGGAGAAGCCGAAGTGCAGTGGCCGTCCCGCCGCGGCGGCCTCGGCGTAGGCACGCTCGATGGGCATCAGCCCGGCTTCCAGGTCGAGCGCGGTGGTCACCCCGTCCATGGCCTGCAACCGGTGTCCGGCGATCGAGTGCACGTGACTGTGCAGGTCGACGAAGCCCGGGCCGATGATGAGGCCCGTGACATCGATGACGGTGGCGTCCGGTGGTGTATCGAGGCCGGGCCCGACGGCAGAGATCTTTCCGTCGGTGACGAGTACGTCGGCCGCCCCGTCGAATCCCTCGGCGGGATTGATGACGCGGCCGCCTCGCAACAGTGTCTGCATGGTCATCTCCTTGTGAACGCCTGCCGGTCCCTGACCTTAGGAGCGCAACGGTCCCTTCCGGTTCGTTCCGACGCACGAACCGGGGCGTCGAAGTCGGTTCTGATTGCACGAAGTCGGACGTTCTGCGCTCCGCCCGTTCTCTGCCTGCTCAGCGTGCTAGGGAACGGCCAATGACAAGGCGCTGGATCTGGTTGGTGCCTTCGAAGATCTGCATGATCTTGGCTTCGCGCATGTACCGCTCCACCGGGAAGTCGCGGGTGTAGCCGTAGCCGCCGAACACCTGCACCGCGTCGGTGGTGACCCTCGCGGCAGCGTCCGTCGCGACCAGCTTGGCGACGCTCGCCTGCCGGCCGTAGGGCAGTTCCGGTCGCGGCGCCGCGCCGCATCGAGGTAGGTGGCGCGCGCGGAGTCGACGGCCGCCGCCATGTCGGCGAGCAAGAAGCCCAGTCCCTGGTGGTCGACGATGCGGCGCCCGAAGGCGGTGCGTTCGTTGGCGTAGTCGACCGCGGCGTCCAGCGCGGCCTGCGCAAGACCCGTCGCGCAGGCGGCGACTCCCAGACGGCCCGAGTCCAGCGCGGCGAACGCGATCGGCAGTCCCTGGCCCTCCGCGCCGAGCAGCCGGTCCGTCGTCAGCAGCGCCCCGTCCCAGTGTGCGGTGGTCGTGGGCACGGCGTTGAGGCCCATCTTGTCCTCGGGCCGGCCGAAGCTGAGGCCTTCTGTGGCGCCGGGTGTCAAGAAGCAGGAGATGCCGTCCTTGCCCGGCGCGGTACGGGCGAACAGGGCGTAGAAGTCCGCCTTGCCGCCATGGGTGATCCAGGCCTTGGCTCCGTTGATGCGGTAGCCGTCCGGGGTGTGCTCGGCGCGGCAGAGCAGGGCGGCGGCGTCCGATCCGGCGTGCGGTTCCGATCAGGCTGTATCCGCCGATCAGTTCGCCGTTCAGCACGGCCTGCGACCAGCGCTCGCGTTGGGCCGGGGTGCCGAAGCGCATGAGCGGGAAAGCGGCCAGGGTGTGGACGCTGACGGCGACCGCGACGGAGGCCCACCGCGCCGCCAGCTCCTCCAGGACCTGGAGGTACACCTCGTAGGGTTGGGCCCCGCCGCCGCACTCCACGGTAGGAGTCCCTAGCAGGCCGGCGCGGCCGAGCAGGGTGAAAAGGCCTTCGGGGTAACGGTGTTCGCGCTCGTGCTGGTCGACACGGGGAGCGAGTTCCTTGTCGGCGATATCCCGGACGAGGTCGATGAGATCGTGCGCCTGGGACGTGGGGAGCAAGCGATCGACAGGCATGGCGGGGCTCCTGGTGCGGTGCGGTGGCACGCGAAGTGGCGTGGTGTGTGTGCGGTGTCACGCGTGCGGTGTGCCGCGTCAGGCGGATCACCGTCGTCGGAGAGACCAGCGCGGCCCGGGTCTCGTGGGCCTGGGCTCGGAACTCCGCGATGCGGGCCAGCTTGATGTCCTCGTAGCCGCGGATCTCGTCGGCGAGCTCGATCAGCGACTTCACGGCGTCGGCGTTGTCCCGCGTCAGAGCGGTCAGTGCCTGGCGGACGAGCACCGGGAACTCCGCGACCAGGGCACGCTCCTCGCGCCGCACGCCTGCGTAGCCGAACGGATCCAGGCGGGTGCCCCGCACCGCACGCAGCCGGTACAGGAGCCTGAACAGGGCGGGCGCGGTGCGACGCAGACGATCTTGCGCCGCATGCCGAGGGCCCGCAGCAGCGGCGGATGCAGCAGGACGGAGACGTCCGCCCCGGCACCGAACTCGGTCTCGACCTTCGACCTCTCCACGGTGTCCAGATGCAGCCGCGCCACCTCGTACTCGTCCTTGTACGCCATGAGCTTGTGCAGGCTGCGCGCGTAGGCGAGTGGCAACGCGCTCACCCGCGTCCGGCCCTGCCGCGCGGTGGGCCGTGGCGGCCACAGTCGGCGACATCGGCCGTGTGCCGGGCCGCGTAGGTGGCGTCTTGGTAGCCGATCAGGTCGGCCGTGCGCAGCAGGAGCATCTCGCGCAGGGCGTCGCCGATGTCCAGAGGGCGACCAGCGCACGCGCCTCGGGAGTGATGACCGTCGTCATGGGCGAGTCGGGCGCCGCGAGGGGACTCGCTCGACGGCCTGCGGGTCCAGCGTCGCGGCACGGCCCCAGGCGAAGGCGGCCAGATTCTGTCGACGGCGGCCCCGTTGAGGCGGATCGCCTTCTCGATGGACTGTTCCGTCAGGGGATACAGCCGTGCTGGAACGCCGCCCCGACCAGGACCATATTGGCGGGCATGTGGTCGCCGAACAGCCGCTCGGCGAGGTCCTGGGCGTTCAGGTAGAGGTTGTCGGAGGGCCGGGTGACCGCCTCGATGCGCTCCAGTGAGTCCTGTGCGGTGCCCGGCACGACGACCTGGTTGGTGACCATGGCCGCGGTGGGGACGACGGCGGTGTTGACGACGGCCACCGTGTGTCCTGCGCGCGCCGAGTTCAGGTTCTCCTGGGACGCGGCGCCCAGGGCGTCGAAGCAGACGAGGACGTCGGCCGTCGCCCGAGAAGCGCGCACTGAGCCGTCCACCGGCCCGGAGGAGATCCGTACGTCGCTGACGACCGGCCCGCCCTTCTGCGCCAGAGCCCGTCTGCTCAAGACCGGCCGCATAGCGCCCGTCGAGGTGGGCGGCCATCTGCAGGATCTGGGAGATGGTCACCACGCCGGTTCCGCCGATGCCGGGCATCCGCAGCAGAGCATGGTCGCGGTCCAACCGGGTCGTCGGCGCGGCCAGTTGTACGGGAAGCGGTGGCAGACTCCTGCCGTGGGTCTCCTTCCCAGCTGCAGCGGCTCGACCAGCAGGAAGGAGGGGCAGTCACCCTTCAGGCAACTCAGATCGGAGTTGCACGACGACTGGTGAATGCGCGTCTTGCGGCCGAACTCGGTGTGCACCGGCTGCACCGACAGACAGGTGGATACGTCACCGCAGTCACCACAGCCCTCGCAGACCCGCTCATTGATCACGACCTTCTCGGCCGGCGCGGGCAATTGGCCGCGCTTGCGCAGGCGTCGCTCCTCAGCGGCACACCGGTCGTCGTGGATCAGAACGGTGACGCCCTCGGTGGCCGCCAGTTCCCGCTCGCGTCTTCGACAGGTCGTCGCGATGGCGCACCGAAGCGATCGGATCGAGACGCACCCCGCGGTAACTGCCGGGATCCGGCGTAGTGATGACAACCCTGCGCACGCCTTCAAGGGCGAGCCAGCGCGTCAGGTCGGGGATGGCGAGGCGGCCTTCCACCTGCTGCCCGCCGGTCATCGCGACCGCCTCGTTGTACAGCAGCTTGTACGTCATGGTGGCGTCGGCGGCGACCGCGGCCCGGATCGCAAGGGACCCGGAGTGGTGGAAGGTACCGTCGCCGAGGTTCTGCACGAAGTGCCGGTCGTCGGTGAAGGGTTGCAGGCCGAGCCATTGCGCCCCTCGCCGCCCATCTGCGTCAGGCCCACCTGCAGGCCCGCCCCGCTCCGTCCAGCGCGATCATGGCGTGACAGCCGATCCCGACCCCCACCAAGGTGCTGTCGTCGGTACGAGTGGAGGCGCTGTGCGGGCAGCCGGAACAGAAGAAGGGGGTACGGGGAGCCGCCGTTGGCAGTGCGATCCGGGCAGGGGCGACCGGCGCCAGGTCGGCCAGACGGCGCGCGGCCTGCTGCGGCAGCCGGTCGGAACCGATGCGCCGGACCAGGGCCCGCGTGACCCCTCCTCGGCGCTCAGGGTGCCACGGGCACTGAGCAGCGGCCGGCCGTCCTCACCGTGCCGCCCGACGACCACTGGAGCATCGGCCGAGCGGTACAGCGCTTGCTTGAGGTGGCCTTCCAGGAATGGCACCTTGTCCTCGACGACGAGGACCTGCTCCAGGTCGCCGGTCATGGCGACGAGCTCCTCCGCGTCGAGCGGGAAGGGCATCCCCAGCCGGATCAACCGGATGCCGAGCTGCTCCATGGCGTCGTCATCGATGCCGAGATCGTTCAGGGCGCGCTGAAGCACCGCGAACGAGGCGCCCGATGCCAGCAGGCCCAGCGTGGCCCGTGAGGCGCTGAACGTGACGCGGTTCGAGGCCCGCTTGGCGGGCGTAGGCGCGGGCCGCGTCCAGCCGTCGTGTCAGCATGTCGTGCTCGGCGTCCAGGGACGCGGGGCCGACCAGGGTGGGCGAGCGTGCCGCGGGGCACCGGGTCACATCCGGCATCCGAGGATCGCCGCATCCAGGTCGATCACCTGAGTGGCGTCGGCGATGTCCGCGACGATCTCTCAGGCCGGTCCACAACCCGCTGACCCGGAGATGGCCACCGCGTGGAGACCGAACTCGATGATCTCCGCGACGCAGCTGGGGGCGAGCAGCGGCATCGACAGGCTCTGGCACATCGGCTCGCAGGAACTGGGCACCGTAGAGGACTTGGCACCCGGGTCGTCACCGATCCACGCCACCGCGCCGCCCTTTGTCGCGGTCCCGGCGACCGTGGAATGCCGGATGGCGTCCGCCGCACGGTCGAGGCCGGGGTTCTTGCCGTACCAGAAGCCCGTCACGCCCTCGTGGCGCCGGCCCGGCACCTTGCCGAGCGATCTGCGTCCCGGCCACCGCGGTGGCCTGCGAGCTCTCGTTCAGCCCCGGCCGGAAGACCACACCCGCGGCGTCCAGGAACCGCTCGGGCCCGCCCCATCTTCCCGCGATCTACTCCGCCCAGCGGAGCACCCCTGATAGCCGGTGACGAACGCCTGCGTGTCGAGGCCCTAGGGTCTGGTCCAAGAATACCGCTGCTCGAGCGTGAGTCGGACCAATGCCTGGATTCCGGAGATCAGCACGCGAGCCGCTGCGGGCCACGTACTTGTCGTCAAGCGAGACGCCGGGCGAGATGGAAGCTGGGGCGGTGCTCACGCGGGCTACCTCACATCGTGGCGAACGAGGTGCCCAGGTCGGCAACCCGCCCCACAACAGGAGCACAGCAAATTGCGGCTGTAAGTCTCAAACTCGCAAATATATTGAGTCTCTTGCCGATTTAAGCCAGCTCGCTTGCGTGCCGCGGAGGATGGTCATGGCCCAGGTCGACGACATCGACAGGCAACTGCTGCACATGCTCCACAAGGACGGACGGCGTACGTACTCGAGATGGCGCCCGAGGTCGGACTGTCCGTCGCGCCGTCAAGCGCCGCATCGACGGCTCCGCGAGACAGGTGTGATCACCGGCTTCACGGTGCAGGTGGACCACACCAAACTTGGTTGGAGCATCGAGGCGTTCATAGAACTCTCGTGCACCGGCGGTACCCCGGTCGGCGAGATCGTCCGCACGGCCTACAAAGTGCCCGAAGTGCAGGCGATGTTCACGATCGCCGGCGACCCGGACGCGCTCGTGCAGGTGCGGGTCGGGACATCGAGCATCTCAGCAGGTCATCGACGGCCTCAGGCGTGCGGGCAACATCACCGGGACCAAGACGCTGATGGTGCTGGGATCTTGGACGCGGATGGAGCGCAACAGCCTGTGAGGCCAGGGAACACATGACCCAGCGCCTGGGCTCGGAGCCGCTGCGGGTGCTGTTCGCAACGACCGCGAACCCGATGGGCACCGAGGCCAGACCGGGTTGTTTCTGGCGTGGGCTGCGGCTGCTCGCAGTGGACGGCACCTGCTGACGTCGCCGACAGCCCGGCGACCGAGGCCGCCTTCGGCCGTCGGAAACAGCCGAGGCCACGACAAGTCCAGCTTTCCCCAGGTATGGATGGCCTGCCTGATCGAGGTGGGTACCCACCTCGTCCTCGGCCAGGGCCCTGCTGCTGGACGGGCTGCGGAGCCTTCGCGGACAGGGTGCAACGACCGCTCGGCTGTTCACGGGCACGTCAAACCCGCACCGTCTTACGATCTTTACGAGAGTGTGAGGTTCCGGCGGCAGAACGAGTACGTCCGTTACCGCAAGCCGCTTGCTTGACCGACCGGTCATTGGGCGGTCCGATCAGTCCACAGGATTTGACAATATCTCCTGGACCAGCTCCTGGCCGGTAGGCCGGAGTGTTCGCTGTGCGTGCTCGTTGGGCCACCGGCGTAGCTGACTTCTTCCGGGGCTTCCTCACCCGGAAGGCGGAGCTTAAGCATCGTATGGACGGTCACCCAGGGCGGCAACGAGCTTGCCGCGTCCTGGGCGGTGGCTGGCCGCCGAAACACCGGAGAGGTTTTCGCCCTCGCCGGCCAGGACATCGCCCACCTCGACGCGGACGGCAAGATCAGGCATCTGGAAGTGCGGGCAGCGTGAAAGCTCCTGCCTTCCGGGGTGCGTCTGGAGCCACACGCTGAGGCGCAGTCACGCCGTACCCTGGGCGACCCCTCCTGTTGGCGCCAGTTCAAGTACCCCTCAACCAGGGGACGGAGGCTCACTGGACGCCGGTACGCGGGTGGGCTCTGCGCCTGGGGCGGGCGGGGCGGGCGCGGGGCGCCGCCGTGGCATGGTCCGGCGTCCCTTCCCCGACACCGGGTGCGGGCGTCGGGGCAGGCGTCATCGTCGCTGTATGGCGCCGGGGTGGGCAAGGGGAGCGGGGCACGGTCTTCGAGTAGGAGTCTGGGTATCGCGTCGGCCGTGCTGAGGTCTGCAGGGTGTGCGCGGAGTATGCGCATCCTCGGGTGTGGGCTGGGCTTTTCAGGTGTCGTTGAAAGCCCTGGCTGCTCGGAGTTCACATCCGTGACACTCGGGTTCACGACGGCGTGGTCGAAGGCGGCGTCGCTGAACACGCGGGGGAGTGTGTATGACAACGGGGCGGGTGATGGCCGCTGCCTGTTCAGCCGCCATGATCACGGCCGTGGCCGTATTGACTCTGGCCGGCTGTACGAGCGGTGACCGGCCGGCGGCTGCTCGGCGGGAAGGATCTCGCTGTCCAGAGTGCCGGGGGACGGGAGCGGGATCTGACCGATGCTGAGGACGTGCGCGTGGAGCGTGCCGAGGCGGTGCGTGGTCAAGGCGTGCATGGAGGGCAAGGGTTCCGGTACTGGACGGTGCCGGTGGCCAGTGTCGCGGAGCGTCAGGGACAGGGCTTTGTTCTGGATGATGTCGGCTGGGCGCGCACCTACGGCTACGGCGGCGAGCTGGCGAGGAAGGCCGAGCGGGCGCGCCTGGCGGACCCGAACGCCGCTTACGCCAACGCCCTGCCGCAGGCGGATCGCATCCGCTACACCCAGGCCCTGAACGGTGACATGGGCAGGGGTCGGCTGTCGGTGGATCTGCCCGCGGGCGGCACGGTGAGCACGTCCAGCACCGGCTGCCTGGCCGATGCCAGCACGTCTGTATGGCGACGCGGCGACCTGGTTTCGCGCCAGCAAGGTCGCCACCAGCCTGACTCTACGTGCCACAACTGGTCAAGGACCAACGCCTGGTGACCGCGGTCAAAGCCTGGTCGCGGTGCATGCGCCAGACCGGCCACCGCTACGCCTGGCCGGACGAGATCCGCGAAGACCTTGATGGTCTGACCCAGGGTATGAGCGCCGGGCGGGCGCATGCCACCGAGGTGGAGCTGGCCATGGCCGAGGCCACCTGCTCGAAGGAGACCTCGCTGGGCACCACCGCGCGCGCTCTGGAACGCGAGTACCGAGCCACAAAGCTTCAGGACTACAGCGACCAGCTGGCCACCTACCAGCGCATGAAGCTCGCCGCCCTGGCCCGCGCGCAGAGCATCACCGCACCCCGGACGGGACCCTGACCAGCACCGGACTACCCGTGCAGACGGACTACTCAGGTTCTGCGGCACCACCGCAGACGTGACACCACATCGAATGAAGAGGGAGCCAATCGCCATGCGCAGACTGCCCGCGATGCTTGCTGCTCTGGCCCTTGCGAGCCTGGGGGTGCTCGTCCCTGCGACGAGTGCACAGGCCGACAACTGGGCCTGCAACGACAACTACGAGGCGGCAATGTACGGCTACATGTACGCCTACGACGACATGGAGTGCCACGGGGTGCTCTGGGCTACACCTCAGAGCTGGGATTCCGACTGGGGCAACAGCAACGGCCCCTTCCGAGGAGCAGACACCAACAACGCGTCGTCCATCCTGAACAAGGGGAGCATTCCCTGTTCGGTTCTTCAACGGCACCGGCCAGGACTGGGCAGGCGGCTACGCCTGCCTTTCCCCGAACGAGCTCTACGCCTCGAACCTCTCGGACAACTACTTCACCAGCGGTGCCAAGCTGAACTACGGCATCAGCTCTCACCGATGGGTGAGCAAGGACAGGTGTTCAGCCACGAGCTGGGCCACCTGATCGCCCACGGGAGCTGAAAGGGCGAGGCCGGACGCTGGAGTCAGCCGAGCCCCAGCCGCCGGGACAGGTGGAAAGGCCCAAGCCGGGCACCAGGGCCTGCAGCCTGTCACGCCACTCGAGAGCCGAAGAAGTTCATCCGTGCACGTGGTTGCAGAAGGCGCCTGGAGAGGCTTTCGTCTCCACCGCTCAGTGGGGCTGGGGAACTTCGCCCCCAGGGGGAGCGGCTGGCCGCCGCATTCGCCCTATGGGCCGCCCGTATACGCGTCCGCACCGCACCACGGAAGCACAAGCGCAGTGCATTTCTCGAGTCTCTGGGTTCCGTCAAGTTCTGTCCCGCATCGAGAGTCCAAGCCTCCTGCCGATACCGGGCCTTCGGTTTGAAGACGCAGGCAGCGGACCAACCACGATCGGGCCATCCACAGTTGGAGGGGTACATCCATGGGCCTTCAGTGCAGCAGCATCCCGTGGCGCGATGACAGCAATCGGCGCGCTGACCGCAGCCGCGCTGGCGATGAGCGCGTCACCGGCTTCGGCGAAGATCTCGGACGGCTATGTACGTGGGTACGACGCCTACGCCGGCGACTGGGCCGACGAGGGCCCCATCTCCACCACTGAGCGATCCGTCTCGAACGCTGTCTGCCTGTGGCAGACCATCCTGTGGGCCAACCACGCCACCGAGATCGACGGCACCTACTTCGACCTCGGCGACGTCGATGGCCACTTCGGCGCGAACACCAAACGCGCCGCACAACAGCTGCAGCCGAAATGGCCTGGCCGACTCCTGGGGCGAGGCCGATGGCCGGGTCGGCCCGAACACCTTCGGCAAGGCCGACGACCGGCTGGTGAAAGGCGGCGGCTCGACCGATCCCGGCAAGGTGCTGTACCTCAGCTACAACAGCGGCCTGGAGTACTTCCACCTGTACCGCAGCACCAGTGGCATCTACTGGTTCCAGATCGGCCACGGCAGCACCTGGCACGGCACCAGCTATGCCTCCAGGAACAACCGACTGCGACTAACGGGCCGTTTCACCCAGGAGCGCGACGTTTGCACTGGTTCCCCGAGCGCGCGGCTCGGCGTGAGTTGCTGGCGTGGCTGGAGCGATGAAGGTGGCCGGCGCCCAATCCCGCCAGGGGCGGGGTGGCCAGGAGCGCCGGCCTTCAAGACCACACACCTGAAGGAGTACCTCGAGGCGCGATGGGTTCGAGTGTAGCGGGGTGGGGTGGTCGGGCCGTGGTTTCTTGCCGTGTGTGATGTGAGTTGCGTAGCCTTCTTTTGATGGCGTCGTGGGGCGCCGGCCGTTCCTCTGCCTCATCAATGTCTCGAGTGCGGCGTCGATGTGACGGGAGCAAGTGATGATCCGCGCGGGCCGCCGTGACTTCGTGCAGAACTCTGCGATCTGGCCAAGGCAATGGGCCTGGCGCTGGGGACGTTCCGCAACCGCAAGCCGTACGCGGCAGCGGACTTTCCGGCGCCGGTGAGTCCGGTGGGGGCGAAGACGATGCTGTGGGACGGCGAGCAGACGGCCGCGTTCCTGGCCGGCGCCCCGGTGCCGGCGCTGCCGGACAGCGACGACGACGAGGACCTGCTGGAGCGGATCGAGGCGGCTGCGGTCCTGGGCGTGGCGCCGGACACGTGGAACCACTACAAGCGGGATCCGCGGATTGCCCGGCACTTGGTGAGCGTGAAGGGTGTGGAGCACTGCCCGCGCCGGATCCTGCGCGCATTCCGGGAGGCGCGCCCAGGTGGCGGGTGCGCACCGGCAAGGGCAGCGGCGACATGGTGCCCCGCGACGAGTTGGATGCCCGGGTCGGTGAACTGCTGGAGACCGATCCGGCGTTGACGCTTGCACGGGTGCGGGACGAACTCGTTGCTTACTCCACCGCGGCGCGGGTGGTGCCGCGGCTGCGGGGCGTCCGCATCGCCGACCTGGTCGCCGGCGAGGAGGGGCTGTCGCTGGAGCAGGCCGCGGAGCGCCTGGGCTACAGTGTGGTGCGGCGTGCGGCGATGCCGGGCGGTCACCGAACTGCGCTCCCGGCACCTGCAGTCGTACGTTCAGGAGGTGGCCGGCGCGCTCTCGCTGCTGAGGGCCTGGCCGAGCGGCAGGACGTTGTGGTGGCGCAGGTGGCCGACGATGTCGTGGCCGCGGCCGTGGTGTTGTCGTCGACAGCTCCGGTGCCGGCACTGGTGTGACGAGCGATGGGGCTGGCGCACCGCGGCGAACCGCCGGCACCCGATCGGCCGGGAGACGGGGCAGGCCCCCGAGGAGGGCATCCGCTACCTCAGCGGCGACCGACGGCCGGCGCCGCAGGAGATCGTCGCCGCCGTCTACGACGGCCGGACCGGTACGAGCCGGCCGACTGCGTAACCGCTGTCGGCACACCGCCCGGAGTAGCCCCGTCGCGTGCACTGAGCCCATGGCCGCATGAAACGCCATCGGCACGCTGGCACCCCGTGTCAGCGGGCCGACACGACGTCCTGACCCGGGGAGCCCCAGCGGCGCGAGCGGGCGCACCACCACCGCCGGCTGCGGGCCGCACCAGGCGCACCACTGCACTTTTCCCGGGCGGGTGGGGGCGCGGCGCGGTGGGTGTCGGACGGCCGGTGCAGCGCCCGCGCTGCACCGGCCTGGCCGCGCCGCCGGCCGCTCCGCGGCCGCCGGCACGCGGCCAGCCGTCAGCGCTCCGCGCTGCACCGGCCTGGCCGCGTGCCGCCGGCCGCTCGCGGCCGCCGGACCGAGCGCTCCGCGCTCTCACGCGCTGACGGAGACCGGCAGACGTTCCCGGGCCGCTCCGCGCCCCGCTCACTCGCTCCGCGCTGCCGGACTCCTTGCCCACGGCGCTACGCGCCGCAGGGCCCCGACCACCCACGCTGCGCTACCCGCCTCGCGTGACCTGGGCTCTGGCATCTGCGAAACACGCCGCGCAGATCGCTCGATTCTCCACACGGTCGCGCATCGCGTAAAGTTCGGTATCCTTGATCTCGTCGGTTGCTCTGTGGCCAGCCCCACGACACTCATAGACACACTCCCAGCCCATTTGAGAGAGACCATGCCCAACACCCGTATCCCGACCGGCTTCGCGCTGCTCATCCGCACCGACGGACAGTTCCGCCTTCTCGACTGGCCCGCCAACGACGCCGACCACCTCAAGATCCTCTACGC
>NZ_JASERH010000039.1:0-76770 GCF_030766975.1 Streptomyces sp. KL116D
CGGCCTGGCCTGCTACCTGCTGGCCACGCGCAGCCAGCTCCTGGCGGTGGCCGTGGTGCTGGCCTCCCTCTACCCGGTGGTCCCGGTGCTGCTGGGCCTCCTCGTCCTGCGCGAGCGGGTGACGCGCACGCAGGCGGTGGGGCTCGTGGCGGCGGCCGCCGCGACGGTGCTGCTGACCGCCGGCTGAGCGCTCAGGCCGACTCCAGCACCTTCCGTACGTTGTCGAGGACCCGGTCGCGGTCGCGGCGGACCGCCTCGAACGTGCTGCGGTGCCGGGCCAGCTCCTGGCGCTGCAGCCGGTCGGCGACGGACACCCACACCCCGGCCGTGTTGTGTTCCCGCTTGCACTCGACGTCCGCGGTCGCCGTGCCCAACTCCCGTTCCGTGCGCCGGGAGTTGCCGTCGTCGCCGCGCCGCCACGCCTTGTCGGAGAAGGCCGCCGCCGGGTCGGCGTACCGCTTGAACCCGCGGTCCACGACACAGTCCGACCAGGTCTTCAGGGCGCGCCGCAGCTGCGCGTCCTTCGCGGCCCGCTTGTCGACGGCGGCATCGCGCTCGGCCACGTACGTCCACATGCGGCGGAGATCCTGGACGCCGCGCAGGACGCGCCGGTCCGCCTCCCCGGAGCAGCCGCCGCGCGGCACCTCGTGGCCGTGCGCGGTGCGGTGGACGTCCTCGGAACTCGATGCGGAATAGGCGGCGGACTCCTCGTAGGTCATCTCCCGTCCCGCGGGTTCCCGGAGTCCGGTGTCCTTCCTCCGCGGATTCCAGCCGTAGCCCCAGTGCCGCGCGGTGTCCAGGTCGAGCAGGCCGACGGGGCCGGTGCTCACGGCGACCAGCGCGCCGTGGGAGGTGTTCCCCATGCTCGGCCACTTGGGGTCGCGCGGGAAGTCGGTGAAGCCGAGCCGCACCATGCACCGCTGCGCGAGCAGGCTCTTCGCGCGGTCGAACCGGTCGTACGCCTTGTCGTCCGACCCGTCGAACTCATAGCGCTCCAGCGGGAGTTCGGGCAGCTTCCCCTCGTCCCGCAGGACCGGGACGCCGTCCACCGTGTCCGGCGTCCCCGCCCCGCCGCAGCCCACGAGTGCGGCCACCGCCAGGGCGACGAGCACCACCGCGCGTCTCACTCCCCCGCCTCCCCGATCTTGCGCACCACACGCGCCGGATTGCCCACGGCCACCACGTCGGCCGGCAGGTCGCGGGTGACGACGGCGCCCGCGCCGACCACGGTGTTCGCGCCGATGGTGACGCCGGGGCAGACGATGACGCCGCCGCCCAGCCACACGTTGTCGCCGATCGTGATGGGCTTCGCGGCCTCCCACTTGGCGCGGCGCGGTTCGGGGTCGACCGGGTGCGTCGGGGTCAGCAGCTGCACGTTCGGCCCGATCTGCACGTCGTCGCCGATCCGGATGGGCGCCACGTCCAGCATCACCGCACCGCAGTTCACGAAGGTGCGCGCGCCGATGCTGATGTACCGGCCGTAGTCGACGGAGAGCGGCGGCCGCACGACGACGCCCTCGCCGACCTCGCCGAGCAGTTCGCGCAGCAGGGCCTGCCGGGCGGGCAGATCGGTGACGCTGCTCGCGTTGTAGCGCTCGCCGAGCCCGGCGGCGCGCAGCGCGTCCGCCTCCAGTTCGGGGTCGTCGGCGAGGTAGAGGTCACCGGCGAGCATCCGCTCCTTCTGGCTACGGGGTTCCGGGCGCGGCCACGCGCGCACGTCGGTCACCGCGGCCACCGCCAACGGCCCGTAGAGGTGCGGGAACCGGGGACCGCCGGGCGCGACCTCCTCGACCCGCACCGGCACGTCGAGCCGGTCCCGGTCGATGACCAGGACCACCAGCTCGCCGGGCGCGGGATCCGTCCCGTACAGCATCTCCGCGACGCCCCGCAGCTGGTGCGGGAACGAGCAGTGGATGAACCCCTCCTCCTGGAGGGTCCTGCCGCGGGTCGACATCTCGTACGTACCGGCGGCCTGGGCGCTCTCCCACAGGGCGCGCTCGGTGATGTGCAGGAGTTCGGTCATGCGCCCAATCTATGAGCCGGCCGGGCCGGGGGTGAGGCGGGCCGCCCGTATCCGCAGATAGCGCTGTTCGGGCCGGCTGAGCGTCCCGGTGGCGGCCTCCTGGTAGGCGGCGCGCGCCGCGTCGGTGTCCCCGGCGAGTTCCAGGAGGTGCGCGCGGACGGCGGCGAGCCGGTGGTGGCCGCCGAGCGCGTCGGTCAGCTCGTCCGCCTCGGCGAGCCCGGCCTCGGGCCCGTGCACCATGGCGACGGCGACGGCCCGGCCGAGCGCGGCCATCGGCTCCCCCGCGGGCGCGATCCGTACGAGGAGGTCGTAGAGGGCGAGGATCTGCGGCCAGTCGGTGTCCTCGGCGCGCTCCGCCTCGTCGTGCAACGCGGCGATGGCGGCCTGGAGTTGATAGGGCCCGACGGGGCCGCGCGGCAGCACCCGCTCGACGAGCGCGATCCCCTCGGCGACGGCCGCCCGGTCCCAGCGGGTGCGGTCCTGCTCGTCGAGGCGGACGAGTTCGCCCGCGGCGTCGGTGCGGGCGGCGCGCCGGGCGTCGGTGAGCAGCATCAGGGCGAGCAGCCCGCCGACCTCGCTGTCGTCGGGCAGCAGGGCGTGCACGGCGCGGGTCAGCCGGATCGCCTCCGCCGCGAGGTCGGCGCGGCGCAGCTCGGCGCCCGACGTCGCCGTGTACCCCTCGTTGAAGATCAGGTACAGCACCTGGAGGACGGCGGGCAGCCGCTCCCGCCACCCCTCCGGCCGCTGGAACCCCACGCCGCGGAGCTGTCGTTTGGCGCGGCTGATGCGCTGCGCCAGGGTGGCCTCCGGCACGAGGTACGCGCGGGCGATCTCGGCCGTCGTCAGACCGCCGACGGCCCTGAGGGTGAGCGCCACCTGGGACGGCGGGCTCAGGTCCGGGTGGCAGCACAGGTGGAGGAGCGTGAGGGTGTCGTCCGCGGCGGGTGCGCGGGGAGCGTCCGGCGGCGGGGCGGTGAACGCGTCGCGCGGCAGCAGCGCCGCCTCCGCCTCCTCGCGCAGCCGCCGCGCCCGCTCGGCGCGCAGCGCGTCGGTGAGGCGGCGGGCGGCGACCCTGATCAGCCAGCCGCGCGGATTCTCCGGGACGCCCGTGTCGGGCCACTGCCGGGCGGCGGCGAGCAGCGCCTCCTGCACGGCGTCCTCGGCCGCGTCGAAGTGCCCGTACCGGCGCACGAGCGCGCCGAGGACCTGCGGCGCATGGCGGCGCAGCAGGTCCTCGACGACGTACGGCGGGCTCAGCACACGTCGCCGCCGCCTTCCATGATCTGCCGGATCACGACGGGGTAGACGGGCGCGCCCTCGGGCTGCGGGCACTGGAGGATGCGCTCCGCGATCTCGGTCACTCGCTCCAGGCTCGGGCAGTCCAGCACCCAGTAGCCGGCGAGGAGTTCCTTGGTCTCTCCGTAGGGACCGTCGGTGACCACCGGCCGTCCGTCCGCGCCGAGGCCGACCGTGCGGGCCTGCGCGGGCTCGCCGAGGCCCTGGCCGTCGACCATCTCGCCGGACTCCGCGAGGTCGTTGTTGAGCGCGCCCATGAAGGCGTACATCGCCTGCAGGTCCTTCTCGCCCCAGGCCGGGCTGTCCTTGCCGCCCTTGCCGCTCATGGCCTCGTAGTCCGCCTGCGTGCCCTGGATCATCACCAAGTACTTCATGGTTCTGCGCTCCTTCGGTGCGGGCCGCCCGCGCGGTGCCGGCGGCTGCTTCACCTGGGACGTCGGAGCCGTCGACACGTTCTCGACACCGCGCCGAAGAATTTCTCCGGGAATTTCTCCACGGGGCTCCCCCGGCTCCAGCGGCTGCCCCGGCTCCAGTGTGGCAGCGAAGGACTACCGCTTCCGGGTGTACCGGCGGACGATCACGCCGTTCCCGAAGGTGCGGTTCTCCACCAGGTCGAACGCGTCCAGGCCGGACGTGCGGCCGCCGAACATCGGCAGGCCGGCGCCGAGGATCACCGGATAGGTCTTGAGCACCAGCTCGTCGATCTCGTCCGCGAGCAGTCCGGCCAGCTGCGCGCCGCCGCACAGCCAGATGTCCCTGTCGCCGTCCTCCGCCTTGAGCTCGCGGATCCGGCCGACGACGTCGTCGCGGACCAGCTCGACGTTCGGATCGGGGGACTCGGTGAGGCTGCGCGTGGCGACGAACTCGCGCAGGTGCCCGTACGGGCTGGTGATGCCGAGGTCGAGCCCCACCTGGTAGCTGCCGCGGCCCTGGACGACACTGTCGAACTTCTTGTTCTCGACCCCTTCGAGGCCGAGGATCTTGCGGCCCTCCACCGAGATGGTGTCGGGGTACTCGCTCGTGAGGAACGCGAGGAACTCCTCGTCCACGTACGACATGAACATGTTGCCGTCACCGGACTCGTCCCCGATGAAGCCGTCGATGGACACGGCGACGAAGTACGTGAGCTTGCGCAAGCTGGTCTCTTTTCGTAGGCGACTGGTCGTCGAGCACCCCCGGCGCTCGAACCACTTCAGTTATAGTGCTCCATGTGTAGTGGTTGCAAGAGGTTTCCTGGAAACGGGCCGCCGGAGCCGGAGTCGACGGGGACGTCGGTGTCGGCCCCGGTGCCGGAATAGGAGGAGTGTCATGGCGAGGAACGCGGAGCGCAGGGCGGCTCTCGTGGACGCGGCGGTCGAGGTGCTGGCGGCCGAGGGCGCGCGGGGGCTGACCTTCCGGGCGGTGGACGCGGCGGCGGGCGTGCCGACCGGCACGTCGTCGAACTACTTCAGCAGCCGCGACGACCTCATCCACCAGATCGACGGCTGGCTGCACCAGCGGCTCGCCCCCGACCCGAAGGCCGTCGAACGGCTCCTGGAGCGGCCCAGGGACCGGGCCCTCGTCGTCGCGTTCATGCACGACCTGATGGGGCGCGCGCAGCGGGACCGCACCGGGTTCCTGGCCATGATGGAACTGCGCCTGGAGGCGGGCCGCCGGCCCGAGCTGCGGGCGTCCCTGATGACGTCGCTCCGCGCTGACCTCGACGAGGGCATCGCGTTCAACGCGCAGGCCGGACTGCCCGGCGGCGCGGAGGAGATCACCCTGCTCTACCTGGGCATGCTCGGGCTCATCCTGGAACACCTGACGATGCCGGGGATGCTGGACGACGCGATCCCCGGCGTGAGCGTGCCGGACGGTGTCGTGGAACGGCTCGTGGAGCGGATCGTGCCCGACGGCGGCGCCTGACGCTCCGCGCCCGGCCTACCCGTCCGGCCCGCCGCGCCGCTGGTCAACCGGCTTGCGGCTCCCGCCACATGGGCCACATCGAAGGGCCGTCCGGCAGGTCGAGCGCGGTGCCGGTGAAGACGAAGCCGAGGCGCTCGTACAGGGCGCGGCTGCGCGGGTTGCTGGCCTCCAGATAGGCGGGCAACCCCTCGCGGTCGCAGCGCTCCAGAACCGGCGCCATCAGCGCGGTGCCGAGCCCTTCGCCCTGCCGTCCCGGTGCGACACCGATCATCCACAGGTAGACGTGCGCGCGGCCCTCGGGGTGGATCTCGGTGGTCCAGCGGGCTATCTGCTCGACCCGCTCGTTGTCGGGGTCGACCGCGGCGCGCACCTGGGCGGGCACGTCGTCCTGGTCGCCGCCGCCCTCGCGGCCCCCGTCGCCCGCCCCGTCGTGCGGCGCGTCCGGCATGTCCATCCACAGCGCGACGGCCGAACCGTCCTCCGCGAGGTCGATGTACCCCTCGGCGAGCGTCACGTCGGTGAACACCCCCATGAGACCCGCGTGCCGGGCCAGCCGGTGCTCCTCGCCGGGGAACACCCAGTTGCTGACCGGGTCGTCCCTGAACGATTCGTCGAGCAGCCGCACGACGAGGTCCCGGTCGCTCTCCTGTGCCCGCCGGACCCGCACACCCACGCCGAACCGCCCCCTGCCCAACCTGCCTGCTCCGTATGGTCGTTGGCAGCCTAAGCGATCTCTGGAACAGGTGGGCACGGGCCCCGCACTGCGAGGCGCGGGGTACGGGGTACGGGGCATGAGCCACGGGGCGGCTCGGTCCGGGGCGGCGCCGCTCAGCAGCCCCGCCGCGTCACGAACTCCGCGAGGGCGAGCAGGCCGTCCGCCGCCTCGGGCACCGGCACCGCCCGCTGGAGGTGGTACATCGCCCGGGACATCTGGTCCGCCGCCTGCGTCTGCGCCCAGTCCCGGCCACCGGCCCGCTCGACCGCCCGCACGATCGCCTCCAGTTCGGCCTCGGACTCCTTCCTCGGGGGCGGCGGCCCGTACAAGGCGGCCAGGTCACCGCCCGCCAACCCGCCCTCGGCCAGGGCCGCGACGACCGGCAGGGACTTCTTGCGCACGGCCAGGTCCGCGCCCGCCGGCTTGCCGGTACGGGCCGGGTCGCCCCATATCCCGATCACGTCGTCGATCAGCTGGAAGGCGAGCCCGGCCGCCCGCCCGAACGCGTCGAGCGCCGCGACCTCCTCCTCGTCCGCCCCCGCGTACAGCCCGCCGATCGCGCACGCGCAGCCGAGCAGCGCCCCGGTCTTCGCCTCCGCCATGGCCAGCGTCTCCTCCAGCGTCACCGCCGCCGGGTCGCGCCGCTCCAGGGCGACGTCGGTGGACTGACCGGCACACAACTCAACGACACAGGAAGCGAGCCGGGCCGCCGCGGCCGGCGCCGCCCGGTGCGGGTCCTCGGCGAGCAGCAACTGGGCCTGCGCCTGGAGGGCGTCACCGGCGAGGATCGCGTCGGCGTCCCCGAAGACGGTCCACGCGGTCGGGCGGTGCCGCCGGGTGGCGTCCCGGTCCATCACGTCGTCGTGCAGCAGCGTGAAGTTGTGCGTCAGCTCCACGGCGGCAGCCGCCCTCACCGCACGCTCGGAGCCCGCGCCGAGAGCCCGCGCCGCGGCCAGCACCAGGGCGGGCCTGACGGCCTTCCCCGCATGCCCGGCCGCCGGTGTCCCGTCCGCATGCTCCCAGCCGAAGTGGTACAGGGCGACGCGGCGTACGGACCCCGGAAGGGCCTCGACGGCCCGCCGCAGCTCGGGGTCGACCGAGGCCCTGGCCTGGGCCAGGATCACCGCCGCCTCCTGCGCCTCCTGCGCGTCGCGCCCGACGGCCTCCGGCCCTTCGGGCCAGTGCCCCGCCCCGCTCGACCCGGCAGGCACTGCCGCCACTCGCGTCTCCGTCGTCTGCGTCATGGACTCACCCCGGGAGGGTGCGGACGGTGGCCGTTCCGCTGCTGCTGGGCGCGTACCCCTTGGGTGTACCCGCCCGGGTGGGCGGGGACACGGCGTGCCGGGAGCGGCTCGTCACCGCCAGCGGCCGATCTCGACGTTCTCCAGGACGCCGAGCGCGTCCGGCACCAGGACGGCCGCCGAGTAGTACGTGGTCACCAGGTACGAGATGATCGCCTGCTCGCTGATGCCCATGAACCGCACCGACAGGCTCGGCTCGATCTCGTCCGGGATGCCGGACTGCCGCAGACCGATGACGCCCTGGTCCTCCTCTCCGGTACGCATGCAGATGATGGACGTGGTGCGCGCCTCCGAGATCGGGATCTTGGAGCACGGGTAGATCGGCACACCGCGCCAGGTCGGGATCCGGTTCCCGCCGACGTCGATGCTCTCGGGGACCAGCCCCCGCTTGTTGCACTCACGGCCGAACGCCGCGATCGCCTTCGGGTGGGCCAGGAACAGCTTGGAGCCGCGGCGCCTGCTGAGCAGTTCGTCCATGTCGTCCGGGCTGGGCGCGCCGTCGTGCGGCTGCAGACGCTGGTCGTACTCGCAGTTGTTGAGCAGTCCGAACTCCCGGTTGTTGACGAGCTCGTACTCCTGGCGCTCCTTCAACGCCTCGACGGTGAGCCGGAGCTGGTGCTCCGTCTGGTTCATCGGCTGGTTGTACAGGTCGGCCACGCGCGTGTGGATGCGCAGCACGGTCTGCGCGACGCTCAGCTCGTACTCGCGCGGCGCCGACTCGTAGTCGACGAAGGTGCCGGGCAGCACCGCTTCCCCGACGTGGCCCGCGGAGAGGTCGATCTCCTTCTCCCCGTACTTGTTCGCCCGCTGCTCCGGGACCGCGCGCAACTGCTGGAGGTGGTCGCGCAGGGAGTCGGCGCGCTCGGCGACCTGCTCCAGGTCGCGGCGCGGCAGCGCGAGCACGGTGCACGCGGTGACGGCGCGTGCCGTGTACTCCCAGATGGTCTCCGGGTCGAGCAGCGCCTGGTCGCCGAAGTACGCGCCGTCGGCGAGCACCCCGAGCACCGCGTCGTCCCCGTACGGCCCGGTGCCGATCTTCTCCACGCGGCCGTGCGCGAGCAGGAACACCTCGTCCGCCTGGCTGCCGAACGAGGCGATGACCTCGCCGGCCGCGAACTCCCGCTGGGTGCACCGCTGCGCCAGCTCGCCGAGGACGTCCGGGTCCTCGAAGTCCCGCAGGGCGGGCAGCTCACCGAGCTCCGCCGGGATGACCCGGACCTCGTCCCCCGTCTTCACGAACGTGATCCGCCCGTCGCCGACCGAGTAACTCAGCCGCCGGTTCACGCGATAGGTGCCGCCCTGCACGTTCACCCAGGGCAGGGTGCGCAGCAGCCAGCGGGAGCTGATCTCCTGCATCTGCGGCGCGGACTTGGTGGTGGTGGCCAGATTCCGCGCGGCGGATGTGCCGAGGCTCTTCTGCTGCCCCGACTGCTCCGCGCGGACCTCTTCGCCTACCGACATGGAATGCCCTCCCGATCATGAACTGACCTGCGGAGACCAGCCTTCCAGCACGGAACGTACGCGCGCCATTACACAAATGAGCGGGAATGGATCTCGTGGGACCGGGCATTGGGCGGCACTTTTCGCACCCGGTTCGAGGGGTGGGGGGCGGGTTTCGGAACTCGAAGATCCCGGCATGCGTTGATCGGGAAACGGCGGACGACAGAAGAGGTGACCACCATGGCGGGCTTTCTGGACCGGGCCAAGGAGCAGGCGCAGCGCGGGCTGACGCAGGGCAAGCAGAAGCTGGACGACGTGCAGGCCCAGCGCGCGGGCAGCGACCTGCTGAAGAAGCTGGGCGCCGCGTACTACGCGGAGCGCTCGGGCGGCGGCAGCCCCGAGGCCACGCAGAGCGCGCTGCGGGCACTGGAGGCGCATATCGCGACGAACGGGGACGCGTTCCTGCGCGGCTGACCCCCGGGGCCGGTCGACCGGTGTCCGGAACGGCTCGCACGGAATCCGAACGAGTAGTCCCTGCCTGGCCGTTCCGGGTACAAGCAGCGGTACGAGACGAGCCACGACCGGTGGCCGTCGCGCCGCACGAAGGAGCCGGCCATGGCCCCACCCATGTCCGCGAGCAGTTTCATCGACGCCCTCAGGGACGAGGGTCTGACCGTGGTCGAAGTCGGCGACTGGCAGCATCACAATCGCAACCACAAGGGGGCCTGGGGTCCGCTGCACGGCGTGATGATCCACCACACCGTCACCTCGGGCAGCGAGGGCACCGTCCGCATCTGCCGGGACGGCCACCCGGACCTGCCGGGCCCGCTGTGCCACGGCGTCATCACCAAGGACGGCCGGGTGCACCTGGTCGGGTACGGCAGGGCGAACCACGCGGGGCTCGGCGACGACGACGTGCTGCGCGCGGTGATCGCGGAGAAGGCGCTCCCGCACGACAACGAGGCGAACACGGACGGGAACCGTCACTTCTACGGCTTCGAGTGCGAGAACCTCGGCGACGGCGAGGACCCGTGGCCGGCCGCGCAGCTGGAGGCCATCGAGAAGGCGGCCGCCGCGCTCTGCCGCCATCACGGCTGGACGGAGCGCTCGGTCATCGGCCACCTGGAGTGGCAGCCCGGCAAGATCGACCCCAAGGGCTTCACGATGACCGCGATGCGCGAGCGCATCCGGGAGCGGCTCAAGTAGGACGCGGTTCGAGCTGGGCCCGCTCAAGTAGGGCGCGGCTCAAGCAGGACGCGGTTCGAGCAGGGCCCGGCTCAAGCAGGACGCGGTTCGAGCAGGGCCCGGCTCAAGCGGGACGCGGCTCACGGCAGGACGCGGGAGGGACCGGCGGCGGTGCGGGGCCGGGGCTCCGAGCGGGTCGGTCACGGCGGGCACCCGGACACATGTCCGACAATGGCCGGGTGCCCCGTCCGACCGCCTCCGGCCTGTCGCCCCGCCTGCCGTCGCCCCTCGTCGCGCTCGACGACGACCGCTTCGCCCGCCACGGCGTCCGCGTCCTGCTCAAGCGGGACGACCTGATCCACCCGGATCTGATCGGCAACAAGTGGCGCAAGCTCGCCCCGAACCTGGACGCGGCGGACGGCCGCGCGATCGTCACGTTCGGCGGCGCGTACTCGAACCACCTGCGGGCCACGGCCGCCGCGGGCCGCCTCCTTGACGTGCCCACCATCGGCATCGTGCGCGGCCAGGAGCTCGCCGACCGCCCGCTCAATCCCTCCCTGTCCCGCTGCGCGGCCGACGGCATGCGGCTGCACTTCGTCGACAGGTCGACGTATCGGCACAAGGACGACCCCGCCGTCCTGGCCGCCCTCCTGCGGGCGGCCGACGCCGTCGACGCCTACCCGGTCCCCGAAGGCGGCAGCAACTCCCTCGCCGTGCGGGGCTGCACGGAACTGGGGCGCGAGCTGCGCGGCCACGCGGACGTCGTCGCCGTCGCCTGCGGCACCGGCGGCACCCTCGCGGGACTCGCGGCGGGCCTCGCCCCCGAGCAGCGGGCCCTGGGTGTCCCCGTGCTCAAGGGCGGCTTCCTGCCGGCCGAGATCCGCGCCCTCCAGGAGGCGGCCTTCGGCGGCCCGCGCGGCGCCTGGCGGACGGCGGACGGTTTCCATTTCGGCGGCTACGCGCGCGTGCCCGCCGAACTCGCCGAGTTCGCCGACGACTTCGAGCTCCGTCACGGCCTCCCGGTGGAGCGTCTCTATGTCGCCAAAATGCTGTACGCGCTGGTCGCCCTCGCGCAGGAGGGCAGGTTCGCGCACGGCACCACCGTCGCGGCCGTGATCACCGGAGCGCCCGACGGGGACGCTCAGTCGTCGACCTCCCGGTAGGCGGCGGCCTCCTCCAGGTCCAGCTTGCGCAGCAGCGTCCGCATCATCTCGTCGTCGATCCGCCGCTCGTCCCGCATCCGCACGAAGACCTCGCGCTCGGCGGCGATCGCCTCCCGCGCGAGCCGCCGGTAGGTGTCGTCCGCGGACTCACCGGTCACCGGGTTGGGCTGGCCGAGCCGCTCCCACACGGAGTTGCGGCGGCGCTCCAGAACGGTGTGCAGACGGTCCTGGAGGGGCTGTGGCAGGCAGTTGCGCCGGTCCCGCATCAGCTCCTCCACCCGCTCCTCCGCGGCCGTGGAGGCGACGCTCTGCGCCTGCGCCTCGGCCAGCGTCTCGGCCTGCGCGTCGCGGCCGGGCAGCTTGAGCAGCCTGATGAGCGGCGGCAGCGTGAGGCCCTGCACGACGAGGGTGCCGATGACGGTCGTGAAGGTCAGGAACAGCACCAGGTTCCGTCCGGGGAACGCCTCACCGTCGTCCGTGACCAGCGGGATCGAGAAGGCGATGGCCAGCGACACCACTCCGCGCATCCCGGCCCAGCTCACGATGAGCGGTTTGCGCCAGTCCACGTCGTCCTCGCGCTCGCGCACCCGCGGCAGCAGCCACCACGGCAAGTAGGTCGCCGGGTACGACCACACGAACCGGATCACGACCACGAGGAAGAACACGGCGACCGCGTACCAGACGGCCTGCCCCACGCTGTACTCACCCAGCCCCGTGAGGACGAAGCGCAGCTGGAGCCCGATGAGCGCGAAGACCGACGACTCCAGGATGAACGCGACGACCTTCCACACCGCGGCCTCCTGGAGGCGCGTCTCGAAGTCGACCTGCCAGGAGCGGTGCCCCAGGTACAGGGCGACGGTCACCACGGCGAGCACTCCGGAGGCGCCTACTTGTTCGGCGGCGGCGTACGCGACGAAGGGGATCAGCAGGGAGAGCGTGTTCTGCAGGATCGCCTCCTTCAGGTGGGTGCGCAGCCAGTGCAGCGGCACCATCAGCAACAGCCCCACGCCGACCCCGCCGACGGCCGCGACCAGGAACTCCTTGATGCCGCCCGCCCAGCTGGCCCCCTCCCCCACGGCGGCGGCGAGCGCCACCTTGTAGGCGGTGATCGCCGTCGCGTCGTTCACGAGGGACTCGCCCTGGAGGATGGTGGTGATCCTGGACGGCAGTCCCACCCGCCGGGCGATCGCCGTGGCCGCCACCGCGTCCGGCGGCGCGATCACCGCGCCCAGGACGAGCGCGGCGGTCAGCGGCAGGTCGGGGATCAGCTCGTACACGAGCCAGCCGACCGCCACCGTGGCGAACAGGACGTAGCCCACCGACAGGAGCGCCACGGGCCTGAGGTTCGCCCGCAGGTCCAGGTAGGAACTCTCCAGGGCGGCCGTGTGCAGCAACGGCGGCAGGATCAGCGGCAGCACGACGTGCGGGTCGAGGGTGTACTCGGGGACACCCGGCACATAGGAGGCCACCAATCCGACCGCGACGAGGAGGAGCGGCGCCGGCACCGGTGTCCTGCGCGCCGCCCCCGCCACCGCGGCACTCGCCGCGACCAGCCCCACCAGTGGCAATACGTCCATGACCCGCCTTCCGCCCTACGTGTCCGCAGCGCCCGTCGTAACCTGGCCATCATGAACGAGTGCCCGCACGTCGACGCGCTGCCGAGCCCCGAGCCCGCCCCTCTGAGCGAGACCTGCCTCGAGTGTCTGGCCGTCGGCAGTCACCCTGTGCAACTGCGGCTGTGTCTCGTCTGCGGCCACGTCGGCTGCTGCGACTCCTCCCCGTTCCAGCACGCGACCGAGCACTTCAAGGCGACCGGTCATCCCGTGATGCGCACCTTCGAGCCTGGTGAGAGCTGGCGTTGGTGCTTTGTCGACATGGCTCTCGTCTGATCCGGACGTTGCGCGGGCGCGTCGGGGTTCGATCGGTGAGCGCTTGGGTACGTCATCCCGGCGCTCGCCGTTTCCAATTGGGTCCGCCCGCCCTCTAGCCACTGTCCGTACCCGTAGGCTTACTATGAGTGACAGCAATGGGCCGGGGGTCCCCGGGACAGGGAAGTCGGGCGCGCGGTAGCGTCACCGCAGATATATGTGGCGCATCACCCGGGGGACGAAGCCTCCGGAGCCCGAAAGTGCTTGTACCACCTTGGAGGTGAGGGTGTCCCAGATCGCAGGCGAGCCCGGGAATCAGGACTTCGTGGAAGTCCGGCTGCCGGCTGCGGGTGCCTACCTGTCGGTGCTGCGGACGGCCACGGCCGGTCTGGCAGCGCGTTTGGACTTCACCCTCGACGAGATCGAGGACCTGCGCATCGCGGTCGACGAGGCCTGCGCGATCCTGCTCCAGCAGGCCGTCGCCGGCTCCGTGCTCAGCTGCGTGTTCCGTCTCGTCGACGACTCCCTGGAGGTGACCGTCTCCGCGCCGACGACGGACGGCCGGGCGCCGGAGCGCGACACCTTCGCGTGGACGGTCCTTTCGGCCCTCGCGGGCCAGGTCGACTCCACCGTGGCCGAGGACAGGACCGTTTCGATCAGCCTCTACAAGAAGCGCGGCGCGGGCCCCGGCCCGGCGTGATGAACGGGGACGGTCCGGTGCGGGACGACAAGCGCGGCACACGGGATCTCCCGGCCGACGGCACGGGCGGGATGCGACGGCTGACCACCGGCATCCCCGAACAGCAGGCCCGGCCGCACCCGGAGGACACGACGGACCCGGCGGCCGATGCTCCACAGCAGGCAGCACCGACCACCGGGGCCGGGCTTCGCGGGGCCCCAGGGGGATCGGACGCGCGACGGGCGGGATTGATGAGCGACCACCAGCGACACGGTGAGCAGCACGGCCGACACGACCCGCAGGACCGCAGCGGTGCGCGGGCGATGTTCATCGAGCTGCGCACCCTCAAGGACGGCAGCCAGGAGTACGCCGAGCTGCGCAACCAGCTCGTGCGCATGCACCTGCCCCTGGTCGAGCACCTGGCACGCCGCTTCCGCAACCGCGGCGAGCCGCTCGACGACCTCACGCAGGTCGCGACGATCGGCCTGATCAAGTCCGTCGACCGCTTCGACCCGGAGCGCGGCGTGGAGTTCTCCACGTACGCCACCCCGACGGTCGTCGGCGAGATCAAGCGGCACTTCCGCGACAAGGGCTGGGCGGTGCGCGTCCCGCGCCGCCTCCAGGAGCTGAGGCTCGCCCTGACCACGGCGACGGCGGAGCTGTCGCAGCTGAACGGCCGCTCTCCCACGGTGCACGAGCTCGCCGAGAAGCTGGGCATCTCCGAGGAGGAGGTCCTGGAGGGCCTGGAGTCGGCCAACGCGTACTCCACGCTGTCCCTGGACGTCCCGGACACGGACGACGAGTCCCCGGCGGTGGCCGACACCCTGGGGGCCGAGGACGAGGCGCTGGAGGGCGTCGAGTACCGCGAGTCCCTCAAGCCGCTCCTGGAGGACCTGCCGCCGCGCGAGAAGCGCATCCTGCTCCTGCGCTTCTTCGGGAACATGACGCAGTCGCAGATCGCCCAGGAGGTCGGCATCTCGCAGATGCACGTCTCCCGGCTGCTGGCCCGCACGCTGGCCCAGCTGCGGGAGAAGCTGCTCGTCGAGGAGTGACCCACGCAGGGACGAGAACGAACGAGAAGGCGCCCGGTACGGAATCCGTACCGGGCGCCTTCTCGTGGCGACGTACCGCGCTACTGGGAGGAGGACCCCGGCGTACGGATGCCGAGCGCGCGCGTGGTGGCGGGGTTGACCAGGAGCACGAGGGCGGCGACGGCCACCACGCCGAGCACGATCCCGCCGGGGATGGCCACGCTGTCGGCCTGGAGCAGCGTGTAGGCGACGGGCAGCGCCATGATCTGCGTGATGATCGCCGGTCCGCGGCTCCAGCTCTTGCGGGCCAGCAGTCCGCGCGCGGCGAACAGCGGCAGCAGCGCGAGCACGATCAGCGTGACGCCGCCGGTGATCGCCTGCTCCGGGTTGTCCGGGTGCCCCGCGAGTCCGGCGATCAGCATGTAGGCGCCGCCCACGACGAGCGCGGCCCCTTCGAGGCCGGCCAGGGCCGCGGCGGCGGTCAGCCGACCGGGGCGGGGGCCGTCTGCTGCGGAGGTCTCGGGGGCGGGGTTCTGCTCTGAGGTCACCTTTGCAGAGTAGCCCCAGGCGACCGCTCCCCCGGTGGCCGCGTCCCACCCCGGTGACCCGCGGACTCTTACGTGACTCCTACCTCGGTCTGGGCGCGATCAAGGCCGCTAGGTACCCTGCCTTGCATGCGTGCACTTCTCGTGGTCAATCCGGCGGCAACCACCACCAGCGAGCGCACGCGTGATGTCTTGATCCACGCGCTGGCGAGCGAGATGAAGCTCGAGGCCGTCACCACCGAGTACCGCGGCCACGCCCGGGACCTCGGCCGGCAGGCCGCGGAGAGCAAGGACATCGAGCTGGTCGTCGCCCTCGGCGGCGACGGCACGGTCAACGAGGTCGTGAACGGTCTGCTGCACCACGGCCCCGACCTCGACCGCCTGCCGGGCCTCGCGGTCGTGCCCGGCGGCTCCACGAACGTCTTCGCCCGCGCCCTGGGTCTGCAGAACGAGCCCGTGGAGGCCACGGGACAGCTTCTGGACGCCCTGCGCGAGGGCCGGCAGCGCACGGTGGGCCTGGGTCTCGCCGGGGGCACTCCCGGCACCGAGGACGAGGCGGTGCCGTCCCGCTGGTTCACGTTCAGTGCCGGCCTCGGTTTCGACGCGGGCGTCGTGGGCCGGGTCGAGCAGCAGCGGGAACGCGGCAAGCGTTCGACGCACGCCCTGTATGTGCGACAGGTGGTCCGCCAGTTCCTCGGCGAGCCCGACCGCCGGCACGGCACGATCACGCTCGAACGCCCGGGCGAGGACCCGGTCACGGATCTGGTCGTCTCCATAGTCAGCAACACCTCCCCGTGGTCCTTCCTGGGCAACCGGCCTCTCTATCCGACGCCCCAGGCGTCCTTCGACACCGGCCTTGACGTGCTCGGATTGAAGAAACTGTCGACCCCTGCGGTGACCCGCTACGGCACCCAGCTGCTGATGTCGACCCCCGACCGGGGCCCCCACGGCAAGAACGCGGTCACGCTCCACGACCTGACCGACTTCACCTTGCATTCGAAGGTGCCCCTGCCCCTCCAGATGGACGGTGACCACCTCGGGCTGCGGACGAGCGTGACGTTCACAGGCGTACGCCGTGCACTGCGTGTGATTGTGTGAGTGGAAGGGCCCAAAGTCCTTTATCTCGAACGTTTGGGCCAGCATCCACCCCATGGAAGTACGGCTGTGACCTAGCCGACACCGAGGAATCAAAAAAAACTTTCCGGAAGGGGTTGTATCCGCCGCCGAGGTTTGCGAATCTCTACATGGCGCTCGGGACGGCCCGCAACATCGGCCCCACAGAGAGCCCGAATCCCCTCCTCAAAGCAACGGACCACCGTCGCGTACGTGACGTTCGGCCCTTCACTTGTTGAGGGATTCGTGAAAGCGTTCACATTCACAAGCAACCTGCACGTAATACCAAGGAGAGGTAGCAGCCATGGACTGGCGTCACAACGCCGTTTGCCGCGAAGAAGACCCCGAGCTCTTCTTCCCCATCGGCAACACTGGTCCTGCGCTGCTGCAGATCGAGGAAGCCAAGGCCGTCTGCCGTCGCTGCCCCGTCATGGAGCAGTGCCTGCAGTGGGCGCTCGAGTCCGGCCAGGACTCCGGCGTCTGGGGTGGCCTCAGCGAGGACGAGCGCCGCGCGATGAAGCGCCGCGCCGCTCGCAACCGGGCCCGTCAGGCCTCCGCCTGATTCCCCACCCCGTTCGAGCCTGAGCCCGGCGGCGCGTACAGCGAGTACGCATCTCCCGCCCCCGAGCCGCAGCGCGCAGTACCCCCGATGCTCCCCCAGGCTCAGCCCGGGACATGACCCGAGCAACGCGAGCAGTGAGCCCCGGACCGTTCAACGGTCCGGGGCTCACTGCTGTTTGCGTCTGCGCAGTGTCTACGGAGGAGCCGCAGCACGCCTACGACTCTCCGTAGGCGGCTGCTTCCGCCTAGGCGGCTACTTCTGCGAGTTGACCGGGATGTCGAGGACGACCCGGGTGCCGCGCTCCGGGGCCGGCACCATGTCGAACGATCCGCCCAACTCGCCCTCCACCAAGGTGCGGACGATCTGGAGTCCCAGGTTCCCGGCCTTCTTCGGGTCGAAGCCCTCGGGCAGGCCGACGCCGTCGTCCTGGACGGTGATCAGCAGCCGGGCCTCCTTGCTGGTGCCGCCGCGGACGGCCGAGACCTCCACCGTGCCGGTGTCGCCCTGCCGGTAGCCGTGCTCAAGTGCGTTCTGCAGCACCTCGGTCAGGACCATCGACAGCGGGGTGGCCACCTCGGCGTCCAGGATCCCGAAGCGTCCCGTGCGCCGGCCGGTCACCTGACCCGGCGAGATCTCCGCCACCATCGCGAGGACCCGGTCGGCGATCTCGTCGAACTCCACGCGCTCGTCCAGGTTCTGGGAGAGCGTCTCGTGCACGATCGCGATCGAACCCACGCGCCGGACCGCTTCCTCCAGCGCCTCGCGCCCCCGGTCCGACTCGATGCGCCGGGCCTGCAGGCGCAGCAGCGCGGCGACGGTCTGCAGGTTGTTCTTCACCCGGTGGTGGATCTCCCGGATGGTCGCGTCCTTGGTGATCAATTCCCGCTCGCGGCGCCGCAGTTCGGTGACGTCGCGGAGCAGTACGAGGGAACCGATCCTGGTCCCCTTCGGCTTGAGCGGGATCGCGCGCAGTTGGATCGAGCCCTCCTCACCCTCGATCTCGAACTCGCGCGGCGCCCAGCCGCTGGCGACCTTGGCGAGCGCCTCGTCCACCGGCCCGCGGGACGGGGCGAGTTCGGCCGTGGTGGTGCCGAGGTGGTGGCCGACCAGGTCGGCCTGGAAGCCGAGGCGGTGGTACGCGGACAGGGCGTTGGGCGACGCGTACTGGACGACTCCGTCGGCGTCGAGCCGGATCAGTCCGTCGCCCACGCGCGGGGACGCGTCCATGTCGACCTGCTGCCCCGGGAAGGGGAACGATCCGGCCGCGATCATCTGCGCCAGGTCGGACGCCGACTGGAGGTAGGTCAGCTCCAGGCGCGACGGCGTACGGACGGTCAGCAGGTTCGTGTTGCGCGCGATGACGCCGAGGACGCGGCCCTCCCTGCGTACGGGGATGGACTCGACCCGGACCGGGACCTCCTCGCGCCACTCGGGGTCGCCCTCGCGCACGATGCGGCCCTCGTCGAGCGCGGCGTCCAGCATCGGGCGGCGGCCGCGCGGCACCAGGTGGCCGACCATGTCGTCCTGGTAGGACGTGGGCCCGGTGTTGGGGCGCATCTGCGCGACGGAGACGTACCGCGTGCCGTCGCGCGTGGGGACCCACAGGACGAGGTCGGCGAAGGAGAGGTCGGAGAGCAACTGCCACTCCGAGACCAGCAGGTGCAGCCACTCGAGGTCGGAGTCACCGAGGGCGGTGTGCTGGCGTACGAGATCGTTCATGGAGGGCACGAGCCCGAGCGTACCTGTCGGTCGGCAGGGCCCCGAACCGATCGGTATCGCCTCTATCGACGGGTGCCGGTGGGTGCCGGTGGGTGTCGACGGATGCCGACGGGTGTCGACGGATATCAACCGGTATCGCCCCGGAAAGACCGACGGGCCGCGGCGCCGGGGGTCGGGACCCTCAACCCTTTCCCTGGCACCGCAGCCCTTCAGGTGCATCGACGTCCAGGTGTGCGGTCCCGGCTGTCGATCGAGGATCCGGCGCAGTCAGGGCAGAGAGCGCGGTTCCTCTGTCCGTCCTCCTGTGCGGGGAGGGCGGAGGTCTCAGTTACGCATTGTGGACTAGACCATTCTCCGATGTCCATGCATCGACGGAGGTTTGTTGTCGTCTCTTCCTCCGACGACGGAGCCCACGGTTACTCCAACGTACGCCCTCACCCACGGGTGCCGGGCAGGACCGGTTCATTCTGAGGCCAGACCGTCATCGCGAGATCGGCGACGGCCTCCAGCTCGGCGCGGCTCGCACCGTCCCGCGACTGCTGCGACATGCCCTGGAACACGGCTCCGACGAAGCGGGTGAGCGCCGCGGTGTCCGTGCCGGGCGGCAGCTCTCCGGCGTCCAGTCCCTGCCGCAATCGGTCCTCGATGGCGGCGAGGCTGGCGCCCCGCTGCTCGCGGAGGGCCTGCTCGACCTCGGGCGTCGTGCAGTTCGTCGCGGCGTGGATCACCAGGCAGCCGTGCGGGTGCCCGGGGGCCGTGAACTCGTCGGCCGCCTCGCGCAGCAGCCGGGCGATCGCCCCGCGCGCCGTGGGCTCCTCGGTCAGGGCGCGGCCGGGGCCCGAGCCGTGCGTGACGCCGTAGACCCGCACGACCTCCTCGAACAACGAGCGCTTGTCGCCGAACGCGGCGTACAGACTCGGGGCCCCGATGCCCATCTCGCGGGTCAGGTCGGAGACCGAGGTCGCCTCGTAGCCGTTCTCCCAGAAGGCGCGCATGGCCTTCTCCAGGGCGGTCTCCCGGTCGAACGAACGGGGCCGCCCGCGCTGCTTGGTCGCCATGGGGTGAATTCTATAGCGCCCACTAGAAAACCGGGCCGGGCGTGCGCTACGGTCTTTCTCTAACGACCGCTACAGATATGCGGCGACCGCTACAGACATGCGCTGCGAGCGCAGAGAGGGGTGTCCGGCATGGGCTCACTCACGGGCAGGACGGCATTGGTCACGGGCGCGAGCCGGGGCATCGGGCGGGGCGTCGCCGAGCGGCTCGCACGGGACGGGGCGCGGGTCGCGGTGCACTACGGGACGAACGAGGCGGCGGCGAAGGAGACGGTGGCGGCGATCGAGGCGGCGGGCGGTTCGGCGTTCGCGCTCGGCGTGGAGCTCGGTGCGCCGGGCGCGGCCGAGGAGGTGTGGGCGAAGTTCGACGCGCGGGCGGACGGCCTGGACATCCTCGTGAACAACGCGGCGGTGCCCACGTCGAGCGCGTTCGAGGCGATCGACGAGGCCGAGTTCGACCGGCTCTTCACGGTGAACACCAGGGCGCCGTTCTTCCTCACCCGGCTCGCGGCCGGACGGCTGCGGGACGGCGGCCGCATCATCAACATCTCCTCGGGCGCCACGCGGACGACGGCCATGGCCCAGCTCATGCCGTACGCGATGACGAAGGGCGCCCTGGAGGTCTTCACGCAGTACCTGGCCCGGGTGCTCGGCCCGCGCGGGATCACGGCGAACACGGTGGCGCCGGGCATCGTCGACACGGACGTGAACGCGCAGTGGCTGCGCTCCAGTGACGAGGCGTGGGCCGGGGCGGCGGCCTTCTCGGTGCTCGGCAAGGTGGGGACACCGGCGGACATAGCCGACGTGGTGGCGTTCCTCGCGTCACCGGACGGTCGATGGGTGACGGGGCAGTGGGTGGATGCGACGGGGGGTTCATTGATCTGACGAGGGGGCTCGGCTCCGAGTCGCCGCGCCTCCCTGAGCCGCAGAGAGACCGGACCGACGGCGCCCGCAGCTCCCACGGCACCCGCAGCACCCACAGCACCCACGGCACCCGCAGCACCCACACCCTCAGCACCGACAGCCGTGCCGGCAGGGACGGCAGGGACGGCAGGGACGGCAGGGATGGCAGGGACGGCCTAACCGGACTATCTCGTCTCCGTGACCTTCGCGAGGGCGCGGGGCGCGTCGGGGTCCTGGCCCCGGGCGATCGTCACCTCGTAGGCGAGCAGTTGCAGCGGCAGGATCTCCAGCACCGGCTGCACCTCCTCCGCCACCCCGTCGGTCGGCAGCACGAAGCCGGCGGAGGCCCGGTCGACCTGGGCCTTGGGGCCGACCACCATGAGGTCGGCGCCGCGCCCACGCAGCCGGTCTAGGACGGGCTGGAGCGCCTCGCCACCCCTGCCGTCGGTGACCACGGCGATGACCGGGGAGATGTTGTCGACCATGGCGAGCGGGCCGTGCAGCAGGTCGGCGCCGGAGTAGGCCAGCGCGGGGATGTAGCTGGTCTCCATCAGCTTGAGGGCCGCTTCCTTGGCGGTCGGATAGCCATAGCCACGGGAGGTGATCACCATGCGCTCGGCGAAGCGGTAGCGGGAGGCCAGGGTGCGGATCTCGGCCTGGCGGTCGATCAGCCGGGTCATGTGGTCGGGCAGTACGGCGGCGGCCGAGCCGTCCCCGCCCCGGAGCCCCTCGACGAAGAGGTACAGCGCGAGCAGGGAGGCGGTGTAGGTCTTCGTCGCGGGGAGCGCCTTCTCCGGTCCGGCCATGATGTCGATGTGGTGCTCGGAGACGGCGGCCAGCGGGGAGTCCGGGTTGTTGGTCACGGCGAGGGTGATCGCGCCGGCCTCGCGGGCGGCCTTCGTCGAGGCGACCAGGTCGGGCGAGCCGCCGGACTGGCTGACCGTGATGACGAGGACGTCGCGCAGGTCCGGGCGGGCGCCGTAGGCCGTCGTGGTGGACATCGAGGCGAGGCCGCAGGGCAGGCCGAGCTGGATCTCCAGGAGGTACTTGGCGTAGAGGGCGGCGTTGTCGGAGGTGCCGCGGGCGGTGAGGAGGACGAAGCGGGGCGTGCGGGCGGCGACCTGGCGGGCCACGTCCTGGATGCGCGGGGCACCGGTGGCGAGGAGGCGGCGCAGCACGTCGGGCTGTTCGCGGATCTCGCGGGCCATGATCCGTCCGGGCCGGTCCTGGGCTCGCGGGTCCGAGCGCTCTGACCGATCCGACTGGTCGGGCCTGGCCGCCATGGCCGACTGGTCCGGCTGGCCCGGCCTCGCCCACTTGGCCAACTTGGCCGACTGGTCCGGCTGATCCGACTGATCCGACCCGGCCAACCCGGCCAACCCGGCCGACCCTGCCGACGTGGCCGACGTGGCCGACCTGGCCGACTGGTCCGGCTGATCAGACCGATCCGGCTGATCCGCCGGCTTCCCGGCAGGGCCCGAGGACGGCCCGCCCGGCGGCTGGTCCTGGGGGGCCGGGGCAGAGGGCGTGGCGGGCATGCGGGCACCTCCGGTACATGGGCACGGCCCGGCGCCTGCTGACCCCGGACACCTTCCACCCTCCACTGTGGCCGCCGTCCGTGCGCCCCGCCCAGCGGAAGGGCTTCCCGGGGGACGCGCACCCCGGGCCGACCAGCCACGCAGAGCGCGCCGCGGCTCGGCCGTCCCGCCGTGGCGGGGGCGGTGACGGGGCGGCCTCCCCCTGGGCGGATGTCTCGACGTGCCGTGGGTCGGTGCAGCGCGGAGCATGGACGGGGTGGGGTCCGTGGAGGGCCTGACCGGCAGGGTGTCGCTCTGCTAGATTGGTCTATACCACCGTCTTCTCCAGTCCCCTCTGACCAGAACGGCAGGCCCAGCGTGGAAGTTGTGATCGTTCCGGACGCCAAGGCAGGTGGCGAGCTGATCGCCGAGGCCATGGCCCAGCTGCTGCGACGCAAGCCCGACGCATTGCTGGGGGTGGCCACCGGCTCGACCCCGCTCCCCATCTATCAGGCACTGACGGCCAAGGTGCGCGGCGGCGAGGTCGACGCGTCCAAGGCGCGGATCGCCCAGCTCGACGAGTACGTGGGGCTGCCGACCGGGCACCCCGAGTCGTACCGGGCGACCGTGCTGCGCGAGGTCGTGGAGCCGCTCGGGCTCGGCGAGGGCTCGTTCATCGGCCCCGACGGCAGCGCCGACGACGTGCAGGCCGCCTGCGAGGCGTACGACAAGGCGCTGGCCGAGGCCGGCGGTGTCGACCTGCAGCTGCTCGGCATCGGGACCGACGGGCACATCGGGTTCAACGAGCCGTGTTCGTCGATCGCGTCCAGGACCCGGATCAAGACGCTCACCGAGCAGACGATCACGGACAACGCGCGGTTCTTCGACGGCGATCTGAGCCAGGTCCCGCGGCACGTCATCACGCAGGGCATCGGCACCATCCTGGAGGCGCGGCACCTGGTGCTGCTCGCCACCGGCGAGGGGAAGGCCGATGCCGTCGCCGCGACCGTCGAGGGGCCCGTCGCCTCCGTGGTGCCCGCGTCCGCGCTGCAGCTGCACCCGCACGCGACCGTGGTCGTGGACGAGGCCGCAGCGTCCAAGCTGAAGCTCGCGGACTACTTCCGGCACACGTACGTCAACAAGCCCGAGTGGCAGGGCCTGTAGTCGAGCCGGTCCGCACGTGACGGTGCCGGTCACCCCCGCCCGGGGTGACCGGCACTGTCGGTTCCGCATGTCGGTCAGCCGCCGACGATGACCTCCGCGGCAGCGACCCCGCACACCCGGGCCGCGCCGTACGTGGCGATGTGCAGACCGCCGCGCGGCGACGCCTGCGGGACGCCCATCTCGACGACGACCGTGTCGGGCCGCGCCGCGAGCAGCGTGTCCAGGGCCGCGGCCATCCACGCGTGCCGGTGCTCGTCCCGGACGACCGCGACGATGCGGTGCTCCCCCGCGGCCGCGAGCGCCTGCGCACCGGCCTCGGGCCCCGTGTAGGAACCGGTGGTGGTGCCGGGCAGCAGGCGTTCGAGCTCGGCGCCGACGCCCCACGGGGTCTCGTCGCCGACCGCGATGTTGGCGACCGGCGAGAAGGCGGCCACGTGGACCGGAGCTCCGGCCACCGGCGGGACGTACGCGCCGCGGGTCACCGTGAGCGCGCGGCGCGCGGCGACCAGGCCGATGTCACTGCTGACGCCGCCGCTGCCGGGCACGCCCCCCGGCGCGCCCGGCGTGCGGCCGGTCGGCGCCGAGGTCCACTCCGCGAGGGACCGTACCCGTGCGGCGGCGTCCGCGAGCCGCTCCTCCGGCAGTTCGCCGGCGCGGACGGCGGCGACCAGGGCGTCGCGCAGCCGCAGCACCGTGTCGTCGTCGGCGAGTCCGCCGCCCACGCAGATGGCGTCGGCGCCCGCGGCGATGGCGAGGACGCTGCCCCGTTCGATGCCGTAGGTACCGGCGATGGCCTGCATCTCCATGCCGTCGGTGACGATGAGCCCGTCGTAGCCCAGCTCCTCGCGCAGCAGCCCGGTGAGGATGCGGCGGGACAACGTTGCCGGGCGGTCCGGGTCGAGGGCGGGCACCAGGATGTGCGCGCTCATGACGGCCCGCGAGCCCGCCTCGATCGCCGCGCGGAACGGGGCGAGGTCGCGGGCGTGCAGCACGTCGAGGCCGACGTCGATGCGCGGCATGTCGTGGTGCGAGTCGACGCCCGTGTCACCGTGGCCGGGGAAGTGCTTGGTGCAGGCGGCGACTCCGGCGGCCTGCATGCCGTCGACGTACGCCGCGGTGTGCCGGGCCACCAGGGCCGGGTCGGCGCCGAAGGAGCGGACGCCGATGACCGGGTTGTCGGGGTTGGCGTTGACGTCGGCGGACGGCGCCCAGTTGAGGTTGACGCCGCACTCCGCGAGGCGGCGGCCGAGTTCGAAGGCCACCCCCCGGGTCAGCTCGACGTCGTCGACCGCGCCGAGGGCGTGGTTGCCGGGGAACGAGGAGCCCGTACGGACTTCGAGGCGGGTGACGTCCCCGCCCTCCTCGTCGATGGCGACCAGGACGTCGCCGCGCTCGGACCTCAACTGTGCCGTCAGGGCGGCCAGTTGGTCGGGGGTGGCGATGTTGCGGCCGAAGAGTCCGACCGATGCCAGGCCCTCGCCGAGGCGCCGGAGCAGCCAGTCGGGGGCGGTCGTGCCGGTGAAGCCGGGTTGCAGGACGGTCAGGGCGTCCCGGGTGAGGGTGTCCGTACCGGGTGCGAGTGTCGTCATCGGGTGGCGTTATCCCTTCACGGCGCCGGAGGTGAGACCCGTGGCCATCTTCTTCTGGATGAACATGAAGAAGACCACCACCGGCAGGGCGATCATCGTGGACGCGGCCATCAGCGCACCGTAGTCGGTGCCCCGTTCCGTCGTGAACGTCATGAGCCAGACGTTCAGGGTGTACTTCGAGTCCTCGTTCATCAGGATGTACGCGAACAGGTACTCGTTCCACGCGTTGACGAGGGCGAAGATCGACGAGGCGGCGAGGCCGGGGGCGAGCAGCGGGAAGATGATGCGGCGGAACGCGCCCATGCGCGTGCAGCCGTCGACCATCGCCGACTCCTCCAGTTCCACGGGGATGTTGACCACGAAGCCGCGGATCATCACCGTGGCGAAGGGCAGCGTGGACACGAGGTAGACGACGATTACGCCCCAGTACTCGTTGAGTCCGCCCATGGCGTTGAGCTGTGCGTAGATCGGGATGAGCATCGCGGTCGGCGGCAGCATCTGGACCAGGATCAGGACCATCAGGAGCGCGCGCCGGCCGGTGAAGCGGAAGCGGCCGACGGCGAGCGCCGCGAGGGTCGCGATGATCATGCCGCCGACGACGGCGGTGATCGAGATGATGAGGCTGGACTGGATCGCGGTGCCGAAGTTGGGCTGCTTCACGGCGCGCGCGAAGTTGTCGAAGGTGATCGACGACGGCCACAGCGTCTGGTCGTAGGACCGGATCTCGTGGTTGGGGCGCAGCGCCGAGATGATCAGCCAGTAGACCGGGAAGGCCATCACGACGGCGATGACGAGCCCGAGGACGTTGTAGCCGAGTTTGGTCTTCTTGCGGTCGGGGCGCAGCCCCTCCTTGACCGGTGCGGTGGAGGCGCTCATTCGACCTCTCCTGTCTTCATGAGCTGGCGCAGGTAGTACACGGCCACGCCGGACAGCATCAGTACGGTGATCAGCGCGATGGCGGTGCCCTGGCTGAAGGACGTCGAGGTGAAGGCCTTGGAGAAGGAGTAGAGGCCGAGGGTCTCGTAGTCCGGCTCGGGCTTGTTGCCGCGCAGCAGCCAGATCTGCCCGAAGACGTTGAAGTCCCAGATCACCGAGAGCGTGGTGACCATGATGAAGACGGGCTTGATGACCGGCCAGGTGACGAAGCGGAAGACGCCGAAGGCGGTGGCGCCGTCGAGCTGGGCGGCCTCCTCCAGCTCCGCGGGGACCTGGGTGAGGGCCGCGTAGAGGGTGATCACGACGAACGGGATGGCGCCCCAGATGACCAGGGCGGCGATCACCGTGAAGCCCTGGACCGGGTCGAGGAACCAGTTGTGGCCGAGCCAGTCGTCGCCGGCGAACTTGGCGATGATCGTGTTGACCAGGCCGTAGTCGGAGTCGGCGAGCCAGCGGAAGATCGACGAGGCGACGAGCAGCGGCATCGACCAGGCGGCGATCAGCGCGGTGGTGAGCGTGAGCCGCACCCAGGTCGACAGGCGCATCATCAGCAGCGAGATCAGCAGGCCGATCGCCATGGTGGCGACGACGCAGACCGCCATGAAGACGACGGTGCGCAGGGTGACGCGCCAGAATTCGGGGTCACCGAGGATGTTGGTGAACTGGTCGAAGCCGACCCACGGCGGGCTCTCGCCCGTCCACAGTTCACGCCGTCCCATGTCCTGGAACGACATGATCACGGTCTTGACCAGGGGGTACGCATAGACGGCGGCCAGCGCGACGATCGCCGGCAGGATCAGGAGGTAGGGGAGCAGCGCCCCCTTCTTCCGCTTGGGGCGGCCGGCCCCGGGGGGCTGCTTCGCGAGCGGCCCTCCTTGCGGGGTGTCCGCTGCGGTGAGCGGCGGCCCGGCGGCCTTGGTGTCGGCGGCAGTCACGTGGCTGACCTTCCTCGTTCTCAGCGAAAGGGAGAAAGGGGCCCGGGCGGGACCGGATGATGCACCCGGCCCCGCCCGTCACCCCGGAGCCCTGAAGGCTCAGGACTCCTTGTTGATCAGCTCGTCGATCTTGGCGTCGGCCGTCTTGGTGGCGTCGGCGACGGACTTGCCCTTGAGGATGTCCAGGAGCATGTTCTTCAGGACCTCCTCCTTCTCGATCGCGGTCCAGCCCGGGGCGATCGGCGTGAACCAGGCGCTCTCGACCGCGTTGGCGACGGGGGCCGTCTCCGGCTTGTCCTTCAGCGGCTGCAGCTGCTTGGTGTTGTTCGGGAGGATGTTCTTCGAGGCGAGGACCTCCTCGGACTTCTCGCTCGTGAACAGGGAGATCCAGTCCTCGGCGAGGTCCGCGTTCTTCGACTTCTGCGTGACCGCGAGGTCGGAGCCGCCGATGAAGGACGGCAGGGTCTTGCCGTTCGGGCCGGGCATCGCCGCGGTGCCGATCTTGTCCTTCAGCTTCGGGTTGCCGTTGGCCTTGCCGTCGATGACGGAGCCGGCCTCCCAGCCGTTGCCGTACAGGACGCCGGCCTTCTCGTTCGCCATCACGTTGGCGTGGTCCTGCTCGTCCTTGGTGATGTCGCCCTTGTTGTACTTCTTCACCAGGTCGATGAAGTGCTGGATGCCTTCCTGCGACTTGGGGTCGGACAGGGAGGCCTTCCACTCCTTCGAGCCGTCGTCGTACTTGGCGATCTGGCCGCCGTACGCGGCGACGTACGACATGGCGGCGTACCAGTAGCGGCCCGGCAGGTACAGCGACGAGAAGCGCTTGTCCTTGGCGCCCTGCTTGGCCGTCTCCTTGTCCATCGCCTTGAGGAAGTCGTCCTCGGTGGTGGGCAGCGTGTCGGAGCCGGTGGCCGCCTTCAGCATGTCCTTGTTGTAGATGGCGACGCGCGCACCCGCGTAGTAGGGGACGCAGTACTGCTTGCCCTCGAAGGTGCAGGTGTCCTTGAGGCCCTTGATCCAGGTGTCGCTGTTGTCGTACTTCTTCGGGTCGATCTCGGCGAGCGCCCCGTTGAGGATGTACTGCATCGTCTCGGTGTTGCCGAGCTCGACGACGTCCGGGAACTTGTCGCCGCCGAGGGCGGTGTCGAGCTTCTTGGCCTTGTCCGCCCACTGCTGGTACGCGACGTTGACCTTGACCTTCGGGTACTTCTTCTTGAACTGCGCGTTGACGTCCTTGACCAGCTCGGGCCAGGTGCTCTGCGCGTCGACCATCAGCCAGACCGTGACGGTGCCGGTACGGTCCTTCGGGTCCTTGGCGGCGTTGCTGTCGCCGTCTCCCCCACAGGCCGCCACCGCGGACATCATGGCCGCGACGCCTACGGCCGCTATGAGCTTGCGCTTCATGTCACCCTCCTCAGGGATGCCTGCAACCCCCCACCCACAGCGATGACATACGGCGAGTACGCGCCCACGCACGTGGAGACGTACGTGGTGACGGCTGGTGGGACTGGGACCTGGTCACTAATGGTGTAGACCAGTACCGGGAGCTTGGCCCAGACCAATAGACGTGTCAAGGGTGGCCGAGAAAGGACCGTGCGTCCGTTATCGGAACGACACCCGCCCGCCGGGGCACGGGTGTTGGGCCCGCTCCCACTCGCCCGGCGGCGTGGACTAGACCAGACGGTCACCGGACGGTATAAGGAGGGATCACGGAGCGTGCGGGTGCTCAAGAGGGGACCCGCGGAGCGAGCCGTGCCACGATGTGAGCCGTGGCCGATGGGTACGTCGGTCGCTTCGGCACCGGAGCCGGGAAGGCGGAGCATGAGCACCGACGTCAGCAGTGCGGAGAACGAGAGCGGGGCGCCCGTCCGTACCGCACGCGTGCCCAAGTACTACCGCCTGAAGAAGCACCTGCTCGACATGACGGAGACGCTGCCGCCGGGCACGCCGGTGCCGCCGGAGCGCACCCTCGCCGCCGAGTTCGACACCTCCCGCACCACGGTGCGCCAGGCCCTCCAGGAGCTCGTCGTCGAGGGCCGCCTGGAGCGGATCCAGGGCAAGGGCACGTTCGTCGCCAAGCCGAAGGTGTCGCAGGCGCTCCAACTCACCTCGTACACCGAGGACATGCGGGCGCAGGGCCTGGAGCCGACCTCGCAGCTGCTCGACATCGGGTACGTCACCGCCGACGACAGCCTCGCCGGGCTGCTCGACATCACCGCGGGCGGGCGCGTCCTGCGCATCGAGCGGCTCCGCCTCGCGAGCGGCGAGCCGATGGCGATCGAGACCACGCACCTTTCGGCCAAGCGCTTCCCGGCGCTGCGCCGCAGCCTGGTCAAGTACACCTCGCTCTACACGGCGTTGGCCGAGGTCTACGACGTCCACCTCGCCGAGGCCGAGGAGACCATCGAGACCTCCCTGGCCACGCCGCGCGAGGCCGGCCTGCTCGGCACCGACGTGGGCCTGCCCATGCTGATGCTCTCCCGCCACTCGATCGACGGCTCCGGCCAGCCGGTGGAGTGGGTCCGCTCGGTCTACCGCGGCGACCGCTACAAGTTCGTGGCGCGACTGAAGCGGCCGATGGACTGAGAGGGGCACGGTGCAGCGGCCGATGGACCGAGCGCGGCCCAACTCGCCGTAGCACCAAGCCCGTTCACGGTGTAGCGCACATCACATTTCTGCCCTACGGTCCTCCCGTCACCGCATGGACGGGAGGACGCACCCGTGCGTACAACAACTCCGCGCACCATCATCCTGTGGACCGTCGTCGGGCTCGTCGGCGCGGCCGGCTGGTCCGTGCTCGCGCTCTCCCGCGGCGAGGAGGTCTCCGCCGCGTGGATGGTGGCCGCCGCCCTCGGTTCGTACGCCATCGCCTACCGGTTCTACGCCAAGTTCATCGCGTACAAGGTCCTGAAGGTCGACGCGAAGCGGGCCACGCCCGCCGAGCGGCTGAACGACGGCATGGACTTCCACCCGACCGACCGGCGGGTGCTGCTCGGCCACCACTTCGCCGCCATCGCCGGTGCAGGACCGCTGGTCGGGCCGGTGCTCGCCGCGCAGATGGGGTACCTGCCGGGCACGATCTGGATCATCGTCGGCGTCATCTTCGCGGGCGCGGTCCAGGACATGGTCGTGCTGTTCTTCTCGACCCGGCGGGACGGCCGCTCGCTCGGCCAGATGGCCCGCGAGGAGATCGGCCCGTTCGGCGGGGCCGCCGCGCTGCTCGCCGCCTTCGCCATCATGATCATCCTGCTCGGGGTGCTCGCCCTGGTGATCGTGAACGCGCTCGCCGCCTCGCCCTGGGGCACTTTCTCCATCGCGATGACGATCCCGATCGCCCTGTTCATGGGTGTCTACCTGCGGGTGCTGCGTCCGGGCCGGGTGAGCGAGGTGTCCCTGATCGGCATCGGTCTGCTGCTGCTCGCGCTCGTCGCCGGACGGTGGGTCGCCGAGTCGTCCTGGGCCGACACCTTCACGCTCGCGCCGTCGACGCTGGTCATCTGGATGATCGCGTACGGGTTCGTCGCGTCGGTGCTGCCCGTGTGGATGCTGCTCGCGCCGCGCGACTACCTGTCGACGTTCATGAAGCTCGGCACCATCGCGCTGCTCGCCATCGGCGTCGTGGTCGCGCTGCCGACGCTGAAGATGGACCCCGTCACCGACTTCGCCTCGCGCGGGGACGGACCGGTCTTCGCCGGCTCCCTGTTCCCCTTCGTCTTCATCACCATCGCCTGCGGCGCGCTCTCCGGCTTCCACGCGCTCATCTCGTCGGGGACGACCCCGAAGATGATCCAGAAGGAGACCCAGATCCGGATGATCGGCTACGGCTCCATGCTCATGGAGTCGTCCGTGGCCGTGATGGCCCTGGTCGCCGCCTCGATCATCGACCCCGGGCTCTACTTCGCGATGAACGCGCCCGCCGGGGTCATCGGGGACAGCGTCCAGTCCGCGTCGCACGCGGTGGCCCAGCTCGGCTACTCGATCTCCCCCGACGACCTGGCGCGGGCGGCCGAACGCGTCGAGGAATCCACCCTGTTGTCGCGCACGGGCGGCGCGCCGACGCTCGCCGTCGGCGTCTCCGAGATCTTCTCGAAGGTCACCGGGGGCGGTCTGCGCGCCTTCTGGTACCACTTCGCGATCATGTTCGAGGCGCTGTTCATCCTCACCGCGCTCGACGCCGGCACCCGGGTGGGGCGCTTCATGCTCCAGGACATGCTGGGCAACGTCCACAAGCCCTTCAGGAACGTGAGCTGGAAGCCCGGGCTCGTCCTCACCAGCGGTGTCGTGGTCGGGCTCTGGGGCTACTTCCTGTGGGTCGGCGTGCACGAGCCGCTCGGCGGGATCAACCAGCTCTTCCCGATCTTCGGCATCGCCAACCAGCTGCTCGCCGCCGTCGCCCTGGCCGTCTGCACGACGCTGCTGGTGAAGTCCGGGCGCCTCAAGTGGGCCTGGATCACCGGGATCCCGCTCGCCTGGGACGCCACGGTGACGCTGACCGCGAGCTGGCAGAAGGTGTTCTCATCGGACCCGCGGGTGGGCTTCTTCCAGCAGCGCTCGAACTACCAGGACGCGATCGACGCCGGGAAGGTGCTGCCGCCCGCCAAGAACATGGACGACATGCACACCGTCGTCACCAACTCCACGGTGGACGGCGTCCTTTCGGCCGCGCTCGCCCTGCTCGTCGTCGTGGTCATCGCGGACGCGGCCCGGGTCTGCGTCCGGCACGTCCGCCACCCGGAGTCGTCGCGGCTGAGCGAGGCGCCGTACGTGGAGTCCACGCTGGTGGCACCGGCCGGGCTGGTCCCGAGCCGGCGGGAGAAGGAGGAGGCGCGCGATGCGGGTGTCGGCACTGCTCCGGGCGGCTAGGCACGTGCGCTGGTACATCCGGGAGCTGACGGACGAGACGGCGTACGAGCGGTACGTCACGCACGCCCGCGACCGGCATCCGGGCGCCTCCGTGCCCTCGCGCCGGGAGTTCGAGCGCATGCGGACGGCCCGGCAGGAGAAGGATCCACGGCAGGGGTTCCGCTGCTGCTAGGGGCGCGTCAGGGGCGTGTGCGGTCGGGGGCGTGCGCGAATCGCGACCCGTCCGTTATCCGGACCGGGGTTCCATAGATCAAGACTCTCGCTTAGATTTCCCGCACGTTAAACACGAGATAAGCGTGACCAGCGAGGGGACGGAGCCGCGAAATGTCCGATGCGCCTGAAGTGAAACAACCGGTGATCACGCCGGTCCGCGTGATCATTGCACTCTGCCTTGTCGCACCGTTCGTCGCGATGCTCTGGGTGAGTTCGTACGCGAAGGTCGACCCGGACTTCATCGGGATCCCGTTCTTCTACTGGTACCAGATGCTCTGGGTGCTCATCTCGACCGCGCTCACGATGATCGCGTACAAGCTGTGGCAGCGTGACCAGCGCGGCCGTAAGTCCGCTGGGAGCCAGGCGTGAACAACGGCGTCAACGGTGTCGCACTCACCGTCTTCATACTCTTCTTCGTGGCCGTCACGGTCATGGGCTTCCTGGCCGCTCGCTGGCGCAGGTCCGAGAACGACTCGCTCGACGAATGGGGCCTGGGCGGCCGCTCGTTCGGCACCTGGATCACCTGGTTCCTGCTCGGCGGCGACCTCTACACCGCGTACACCTTCGTCGCCGTCCCGGCGGCGATCTACGCGGCCGGCGCCTCCGGCTTCTTCGCGGTGCCCTACACGATCCTCGTGTACCCGCTGATCTTCACGTTCCTGCCCCGCCTGTGGTCTGTCTCGCACAAGCACGGCTACGTGACGACGTCCGACTTCGTGCGCGGCCGCTTCGGCTCCAAGGGCCTCTCGCTCGCGGTCGCCGTCACCGGCATCCTCGCCACGATGCCGTACATCGCGCTCCAGCTCGTCGGCATCCAGGCCGTCCTCGACGTGATGGGCGTCGGCGGCGGCGAGGGCACCAACTGGTTCGTCAAGGACCTGCCGCTGCTGATCGCCTTCGGCGTGCTGGCCGCGTACACGTACTCGTCGGGTCTGCGGGCCCCCGCGCTGATCGCGTTCGTCAAGGACACGCTGATCTACATCGTCATCGCGGTCGCCATCATCTACATCCCGATCAAGCTGGGCGGCTTCGACGACATCTTCGCCTCGGCCGGGGAGAAGTTCTCGCAGATCAACCCCGCGACCGACAAGCCGGTGGGAGCGCTCGCACCCGGCTCGACGGGCACCTGGACCTACGCGACGCTCGCGCTCGGCTCGGCGCTCGCGCTCTTCATGTACCCGCACTCGATCACGGCGACCCTGTCGTCGAAGAGCCGCGAGGTCATCCGCCGCAACACCACGATCCTGCCGCTGTACTCGCTGATGCTCGGCCTGCTCGCGCTGCTCGGGTTCATGGCGATCGCGGCCGGCGTGAAGGTGCAGAACGGCCAGCTGGCGATCCCGCAGCTGTTCGAGGACATGTTCCCCGACTGGTTCACGGGCGTGGCGTTCGCCGCGATCGGCATCGGCGCCCTGGTGCCCGCCGCCATCATGTCCATCGCCGCGGCGAACCTCTTCACCCGCAACATCTACAAGGACTTCATCAAGCCGGACGCGACGCCCGCCCAGGAGACCAAGGTCTCCAAGCTGGTCTCGCTGCTCGTGAAGGTCGGCGCCCTCGCCTTCGTCCTGACCATGGACAAGACGGTCGCCATCAACTTCCAGCTGCTCGGCGGCATCTGGATCCTGCAGACCTTCCCGGCCCTGGTCGGCGGCCTGTTCACCCGCTGGTTCCACCGCTGGGCGCTGCTCGCCGGCTGGGCGGTCGGCATGGTGTACGGCACGTTCGCCGCGTACGGGGTGGCCTCGCCGACGCAGAAGCACTTCGGCGGCTCGTCGAAGGAGATCCCGGGCATCGGCGAGATCGGCTACATCGGTCTCACCGCGTTCGTCCTGAACGTCGTCGTCACCGTCGTCCTCACCTTCGTCCTGAAGGCCGTGAAGGCCCCGGAGGGCGTCGACGAGACGTCGCCCGAGGACTACACCGCCGACGCCGGCGACAAGGGCGTACAGGTCGAGCTGCCCTCCGTGGGAGCCGGCGCCGGACACTGATCCCCGCCGTCCGCCCCGCGCACCGGGACGAGCCCCCCTCCAGGCCGGAGGGGGGCTCGTCCCTTTACGGTGTCCCGTGACCACCAACCCTGGAGGAACCTTGTCCCTCTCGCCGCGGCCGACCGCGCCCATCGTCCTCGACAGCGACCCCGGCATCGACGACGCCGTCGCCCTCCAGTACCTGCTCGGCACCGGACTGTGGGACCTCAAGGCCTACACGACCGTCGGCGGCAACGTCCCCGCCGAGCAGACCTACCGCAACGGCCGGGCGCTGGCCCGCGCCTTCGGCATCGACGCCGACGTCCCGGTGCACCGGGGCGCGGGCCGCCCGCTGACCCGGCTGCCGTACTCCGCGGCCGGCGAGTTCCACGGCGACGCGGGCCTGGGCGACGTGCGGCTGCCGGACTCGACCGCGGCCGAGCAGACGGAGTCGTCGGCGCAGGCGCTGCTCAGGCTCTCGCGGGAGTACGAGGGCGAGCTGACGGTGTGCGCGACGGGGCCGCTCACCAACGTGGCGCTCGCCCTGGCCGAGGACCCGGGCTTCGCGGCGCGGGTGAAGCGGCTCGTCTTCATGGGCGGGGCCGCCGAGGTGCCGGGGAACATCACGCCGGTCGCCGAGTTCAACGTGTGGGCGGACCCGGACGCGGTGGACCTGGTCGTGTCGTCGGGCATCACGTACACGATGGTCGGGCTCGACGCGACGCACGGCTGGCGGTTCGGGACCGAGGAGCTGGCCACGCTGGAGGCGGCGGGCGACGGCATGGCGCTGTCGGCCCGCCTGATGCGCTTCTACCTGCACGCGTACCAGGAGGCCAACGGCTCCCCGCTGCACGACCCGCTCGCCGTGGGCGTCTGCGCCGACGAGTCGTTCGTGACCGCGGCCGACGGCACGGTCGTCGTGGAGTGCGCCTCCGAACTCACCCGCGGCAAGACGGTGTTCATCCCCTACGACGCCGACTACCCGCGCGCCTACTACCAGGAGTCGCCCCTGGTGAGCGCCCGCACGGCGCACCGCGGCCGGGTCGCCGTCGGCACCGGCCCGCGCAACTTCACGGAGGACTTCGTGAACACGATCCTGAAGCAGCCGGCCACCGGCGTCTGAGGTCACGCGGCGCGTCGGGCGGCCCCACCGCCCGGCGCGCGCCGACACAACATCTGGGCATGCGGCACGCGCCCGGCACAACATGTATGCTCGCTCTCGCTGTCGCCACAGGGGAATCCGGTGCAAATCCGGAACTGTCCCGCAACGGTGAACGTAGGCACGCAAAGCGCCCGCGTGAGTCCGAGGACCTGTCGACGGTACGCCCGGGCCGTCCGGTCCGGGTGTCGACGACGTCCGGGCCTCGCGGAATGGGCCGGTGACGACGGCGCCGCCGTGTGCGCGCCCGAGCCACTCCTCCCCGCAGGCCCCGAGCCGAGCGAGGGAGAGCCTCCACGTGACCATCGCGCCGCCCGCCGAACCGATCCCAGCCGCACCGGAAGACGCTCCGGGTACCGCGCTGCTGCGCACCCTGACCGAGCTGACCGCCGACCTCCCCGACGCCGACCCCGGCCGGGTCGCCGCCGCCGCGCTGCGCGGCCGCAGTGCCCGCGCCGACGAGGCCGAGCTGCGCGAACTCGCCACCGAGGCCGCGGCCGGGCTGATCTCCGAGGACCCCGCGTACTCCCGGCTCGCCGCGCGCCTGCTCACCCTCTCCATCGCCGCCGAGGCCGCCTCGCAGGGCGTCACGTCCTTCACGGAGTCGGTCGCGGTCGGCCACCGCGAGGGCCTGATCGCGGACCGCACCGCCGAGTTCGTCCGCGTGCACGCCGCCCGGCTCGACGCCCTGATCGACCCGGCCGCCGACGACCGCTTCGGCTACTTCGGGCTGCGCACCCTGCACAGCCGCTACCTGCTGCGCCACCCGATCACCCGGCACGTCGTCGAGACCCCGCAGCACTTCATGCTGCGCGTCGCCGCGGGCCTGGCCGAGGACGACTCGGCCCGCGCCCTGGACGAGGTCGCCGCGCTGTACGGCCTGATGAGCCGGCTCGACTACCTGCCCTCCTCCCCCACGCTCTTCAACTCCGGCACCCGGCACCCGCAGATGTCGAGCTGCTACCTGCTCGACTCCCCGCTGGACGAGCTCGACTCGATCTACGACCGCTACCACCAGGTGGCCCGGCTGTCGAAGCACGCGGGCGGCATCGGCCTCTCGTACTCCCGCATCCGCAGCCGCGGTTCGCTGATCCGCGGCACGAACGGGCACTCCAACGGCATCGTGCCGTTCCTCAAGACGCTGGACGCCTCGGTCGCCGCCGTGAACCAGGGCGGCCGCCGCAAGGGCGCCGCCGCCGTCTACCTGGAGACGTGGCACTCCGACATCGAGGAGTTCCTGGAGCTGCGCGACAACACCGGTGAGGACGCGCGCCGCACCCACAACCTGAACCTGGCGCACTGGATCCCGGACGAGTGCATGCGCCGGGTGAACGCGGACGCGCCGTGGTCGCTGTTCTCGCCGGCCGACGTGCCCGAGCTGGTCGACCTGTGGGGCGCGGAGTTCGACGCCGCGTACAGGAAGGCCGAGGCGGACGGCAAGGCCCAGAAGACCATCCCCGCGCGGGACCTGTACGGCCGCATGATGCGCACCCTCGCGCAGACCGGCAACGGCTGGCTGACCTTCAAGGACGCCGCCAACCGCACCGCCAACCAGACGGCGGAGCCCGGCCACACGGTCCACTCCTCGAACCTGTGCACCGAGATCCTGGAGGTGACGGACGACGGGGAGACGGCCGTCTGCAACCTGGGGTCGGTCAACCTCGGCGCGTTCGTCGACGGTTCGGACATCGACTGGGAGCGGCTCGACGAGACCGTCCGCACGGCCGTCACGTTCCTCGACCGGGTCGTCGACATCAACTTCTACCCGACCGAGCAGGCGGGCCGTTCCAACGCCCGCTGGCGTCCGGTGGGCCTGGGCGCGATGGGGCTGCAGGACGTCCTGTTCAAGCTGCGGCTCCCGTTCGACTCCCCCGAGGCCAAGGCGCTCTCCACGCGGATCCAGGAGCGCATCATGCTGGCCGCGTACGAGGCGTCCGCCGACCTCGCCGAGCGCAACGGCCCGCTCCCGGCCTGGGAGAAGACCCGTACCGCGCGCGGCGTGCTGCACCCCGACCACTACGGCGTCGAGTTCACCTGGCCGGAGCGCTGGGCCGCGCTGCGCGAGCGCATCGCCTCGACCGGCATGCGCAACTCGCTGCTCCTCGCCATCGCGCCGACGGCCACCATCGCGTCCATCGCGGGCGTCTACGAGTGCATCGAGCCGCAGGTCTCCAACCTCTTCAAGCGCGAGACGCTGTCGGGCGAGTTCCTCCAGGTGAACTCGTATTTGGTGGCGGAGCTCAAGGCGCTCGGCGTCTGGGACGCGCAGACCCGGGAGGCGCTGCGCGAGTCCAACGGCTCGGTGCAGGGCTTCACCTGGGTGCCCGAGGAGGTGCGCGCCCTGTACCGCACGGCGTGGGAGATCCCGCAGCGCGGCCTCATCGACATGGCGGCGGCCCGCACCCCGTTCCTCGACCAGGCCCAGTCCCTGAACCTGTTCATGGAGACGCCGACCATCGGCAAGCTCTCCTCGATGTACGCGTACGCCTGGAAGTCGGGCCTGAAGACGACGTACTACCTGCGCTCGCGCCCCGCGACGCGCATCGCCCGCGCCGCGGCCCGCGCCACCGTCCCCGTACAGACGGTGTCCGAGGCCGACGCGGTCGCCTGCTCCCTGGAAAACCCCGAGTCCTGCGAGGCCTGCCAGTAATGACCACCCCTGCCACGGAAAAGAACCTGCTCGACCCGGGCTTCGAACTGACCCTGCGTCCCATGCGCTACCCGGACTTCTACGAGCGCTACCGGGACGCGATCAAGAACACCTGGACGGTGGAGGAGGTCGACCTCCACTCGGACGTCGCCGACCTCGCGAAGCTGTCGCCGGGCGAGCAGCACATGATCGGCCGGCTGGTCGCGTTCTTCGCGACGGGCGACTCGATCGTCGCCAACAACCTGGTGCTGACGCTCTACAAGCACATCAACTCCCCCGAGGCGCGGCTCTACTTGAGCCGTCAGCTGTTCGAGGAGGCCGTGCACGTCCAGTTCTATCTGACGCTGCTCGACACGTACCTGCCCGACCCGGAGGACCGGGCGGCGGCGTTCGCGGCGGTGGAGAACATCCCGTCGATCCGCGAGAAGGCCGAGTTCTGCTTCACGTGGATGGACTCGGTCGAGCAGATGGACCGCCTGGAGTCCAAGGCGGACCGCCGCCGCTTCCTGCTCAACCTGATCTGCTTCGCGGCGTGCATCGAGGGGCTGTTCTTCTACGGGGCGTTCGCCTACGTCTACTGGTTCCGCTCGCGCGGCCTGCTGCACGGGCTCGCCACCGGCACCAACTGGGTGTTCCGCGACGAGACGATGCACATGAGCTTCGCCTTCGACGTGGTCGACACGGTCCGCAAGGAGGAGCCGGACCTGTTCGACGACGAGCTGGAGCAGCAGGTCACCGCCATGCTGCGGGAGGCGGTCGAGGCGGAGCTGCAGTTCGGCCGCGACCTGTGCGGTGACGGCCTGCCGGGCATGAACACCGAGTCCATGCGGCAGTACCTGGAGTGCGTCGCCGACCAGCGGCTCCAGCGCCTCGGCTTCGCGCCCGTCTACGGCTCGGAGAACCCCTTCTCCTTCATGGAGCTGCAGGGCGTCCAGGAGCTGACCAACTTCTTCGAGCGCCGCCCCTCGGCCTACCAGGTCGCGGTCGAGGGTTCGGTCGGCTTCGACGAGGAGTTCTAGGGTCCTAGGCCGCCTTGGCGAACCCGGCGCGGCGGGAGGTCTCCTCGGCCTCGCGCCGCGCCTTCGCGATCTCGCGGTCGATGCGGCGGTCGTGCGCCATCCCGTACAGGGACGGGGCGGCGAGGAGGAGGAAGACGACGAGGACGGTGAGGTAGTTCATCGCTGTGTTCATGCCTCTACTGTCGCGCCGCACGGACCGCCCGGGCAGTGGCAGGACCGTCACCGACCCTCGAATTACTGCCAACTCTGCGGCACACTGGGCGACATGCAGAAGGCAGCGACATTGACGAACGTGGCCGCGGTGCTCCTCGACGGCGTGCACCCCTTCGAACTCGGCGTCGTCTGCGAGGTGTTCGGCCTCGACCGGAGCGACGCCGGGCTCCCCGTGTACGACTTCGCGACGGTCTCCGCCGAGGGGCCGACGCTGACCACGCACGTCCCCGGGATGACGATCTCCACCCCGCACGGCCTGGAACGGCTCGCGGAGGCCGACCTCATCGCGATCCCCTCGGCCGGGCGCCGGTTCGACCAGTACCCGCCGGAGCTGCTCGACGCGCTGCGGGAGGCGGTCGACCGGGGCGCGCGCGTACTCAGCCTGTGCGCGGGGGTGTTCGTGCTCGGCGCGGCCGGACTGCTCGACGGGCGCCGCTGCGCGGTCCACTGGCGCTACGCCCGGGAGCTGGCCGTCCAGTTCCCGCGCACCCGGGTCGACCCGGACGTGCTGTACGTCGACGAGGGCCCGGTGATCACCTCCGCCGGCACGGCCGCGGGCATCGACGCCTGCCTGCACATCGTCCGCACCGAGCACGGCTCCGAGGTGGCCAACGCGATCGCCCGCCGGATGGTCGTCCCGCCGCACCGCGACGGCGGCCAGGCGCAGTACGTGGAGCGCCCGCTGCCCGTCTCCCGCTGCGACACGGTGGGCGAGGTGCTGACCTGGATGGAGCGGAACCTGGACGCGCCGGTGACCGTGGAGGAGCTCGCGGCGCGTGCGCACATGTCCCCGCGCACCTTCGCGCGCCGCTTCCAGCAGGAGACGGGCACCACCCCGTACCGCTGGCTGCTGCGCCAACGGGTGCTGCTGGCGCAGGCGTTGCTGGAGGGCACCGACGAGACGGTCGACGCGATCGCGTTCCGCGCGGGGTTCGGCAACGCGGCGGCGATGCGGCACCAGTTCATGAAGGCGTTGGGCACGACGCCCAACGCCTTCAGAAGGACCTTCCGGGTCCGGCTCGCGGGCTAGGGCCTGTCGTCAAACTCCCGTCGTCGCCCGAAGGGCGGCCCCGCGGCGTCTGGTGCGTGCGATCGCAAGGCGCCGGAAGGTCCTGGTAGCGGAGCTACCCGGGCCTTCCGGCAACGCGGCGAGCGTGCGTGCCAGACGCCGCGGGGCAGACGGGAGTTTGCCGACAGGCCCTAGGGCCCTAGCTGCGCGCCTCCACCCTGATCAGCGCCTGCCGGGGCTGGAGCGTGATCCCGATCCGGGGCGTGCCGTCCGCACCGGCGGCCGGCGTCACCCGCCACTTCTGCACGACCGCCCCCAGGACCAGGGACAGCTCGGCCATGCTGAAGTGGTCGCCCGGGCACTTGCGGTTGCCGACGCTGAACGGCGCGTGCGCCGCGGGCGTGACGTCCGCGGCGCGCTCGGGCAGCCAGCGGTCGGGGTCGAACGCCAGGTGGTCGTGGAACGCGCGCGGGTCGCGCTGCATGGCCAGCGGGCTGTAGACGATGTCCGACCCGGCCGGAATGCGATACCCGCCGAGCGTCGTGTCGACGGCGGCGAGCCGCGTCAATATCCAGACGGCGGGCCGTATCCGCATCGACTCGGTGATGAGATTCCGCATATATGCGAGTTCTTTGATGTCACCGAAAGCGACCGGCCGACCACCCGTGACGGATTCGAGCTCCTCGCTCAACCGGCTTTCGTGCTCGGGGTGTTCGGCGAGAAGCTGGAACGTCCACGTCAGCGTCTTCGCCACATTCTCGGCGCCCGCCACGACGAGCGAGACGACTTGGTCGTGCACCTCCTGCTCGTTGACCGTTTCACCATTCTCGTCGCGGTCGTCGAGCAAAGCCGCGAGGAGGTCGTCCGGATTGCTTCCCGGGGCCATTGAAGCCGCCGCGGCCCTTCGCTCGGCGATGATCTCGTCGACCAGCCGATGCAAATCGGCCAGCGCGTTCTCGAATCGCCGATTGGCCGGCAGCGGCATCCGGTACAGCGGCCCGAAGGACAGGATCATCCGCCGGTACAGACCTTCGAACACCGTGTGCAGTGCCGTGCTCAGCCGGTCCGCCCGCTCGTCGATCGACTCGACCCGGAGCACGGAACGCGCCACGATCCGGGTCGCGGTGCGGAACACCTCGGCGCCGATGTCGACGGTCTGTCCGTCGCTCCAGCGCGCGGCCATCGCGCGCGCCTCGTCCTCCATCACGACCGCGTAGTCGTGGATGCGGTCCATCCTGAACGCGGGCTGGATCGCCCGGCGTTGACGTCGGTGCAGCGGCCCGTTGCTGGTCGCCACGCCCTTGCCCAGCAGGACGCCCATGGTCTCCCACAGCGGCCCGCCGACCAGGAAGTCCGGGCTCTTGAGGAGCGTGGCGACCAGCTCCGGGTCGCACACCGCGTAGGCCGTCTTCGGGCCCAGTTTCAGCCGGACGACGTCGCCGCCGTCGCGCAGCTCCGTCAGGAAGCCCAGCGGGTCGCGCAGCAGGTTCCAGGCGTGGCCCAGGAGCGGCGCGCCACCGGGGGCGGGCGGCGGCTGCTCGGGGCCGGTGCTCGGCGCGGGGGCCGGCAGCGTGGACTCGACGGTCATGCGCACTCACCTACTTGATCCGTCTGTTCCGTGGGTTCGGTGTCGGTGATGTACGGCGGAGTGGCGCGATCGTCCCAGCTGTCCACCGCGTACCGCCCCGATTCGTGATGGAACCAGTACACGGAACTGAACCAGTTCCGCATATTCGACATGCACGACCTGATGGCGTCCGCGAGTTCCTTTCCGTGCGGTCCGATATTCTCGGTCGCGGCCGCGAGACGCTCGACCTCGATCTCCGCGTCGAGGAAATCGGTGATGGTTCCCTCGATCCTCCTCCGCACTTCTACGATCGCCTCCTGAAGGGAAAGCCCTTCGTGTTTGATGAGGCTGATTCCGAGGTTGTGCAGTTCCTCTCCCGCGAGTTCTTTCGGAAGGGAGCAGAGGTCGTTGTACCAGGCGGCGAAATCCTGGCAGGCAAGCGCCGCGCGCGTAAATGCTTCGTTCTTCCGCACCCAGGTGGGGAGTTCGTGCTGGGCGGCCGGCTCCAACAGGTCGACCCATATCCAGTGCGCGAACGTATTCCGGCGCAGAGCGATGTACTCGTCGACGGACGGGATCGTTCCCGTCATTCGGTTGCGGAACTCCTGGTCGTACGCGTCGATCACCACGTGGAAGTGGCGGGCGAACCGGGCGTTCCACGTCCGGCCCAGCGAGCCGTAGAGCCGCTCGAGACTTTCCGCGAAGCCCGCGACCAGCGGGTCCCTGTGGTCCAGGTGAAGCTGCGGGGCCTCGGTGGCCGCGTGCAGCTGGACGGCGAGCCGCCGCCAGCTCGCCGTCCTTCCGTGGATCACGTCGCGGTCGTGGCGGTCGTCCCAGACGAAGAACCACGCGCTGTAGTCGCATATCGCGGCCAGCACGTCGTTGGGAGCACCAATGTAGTAGCCCGCCATCAGGTCCGTGTAGCACAGGCCATCGGCATATTTCTCCACCTTGTCGGCGGACATGAGCCGTTTTTCGAGCAGCCAGGAGCGGGTCTTCTCCTGGAGCTTTGGCCAATACGGGTGGAGATTGCGAGGAAACGCGTCCTCGATCACCGGAAGCGCCAGCGCCGGTGGGACCGCTGTCTGTGGATAAGCAGGCACGAACAAACCCCTCTCTGCCGCCTGAAGGCGTACGCCCCTCCCGCAGTGCCGGGCGCGCGCCGTTGCGTATCCCCGCGCTTTCTATTCAGCACTACAACTGACCGTTCTGGGAACGGATTTGCTCCCCTCACTACCCCTCGTCACCGGATTCGTCCCCTTACATGACCGAATATGGATCTCCGACGGCCGGTCCTGTTCGCACACGCGGGCGTACGCGGGTGTGTGCGGGTGTCGACGGGTGTTCCGCGAGCGTCTGTGGGCGCACGAGAGAGCGGCGCCTGGCCGGAATCATCCGTACCAGACGCCGCTCGGGGACCAACGGGCCTGAAGGGCTCAGTCGTTGGGGACCACGGGGTAGCGCGGGGTCCCTTCCTCCATCTGCTTCAGCGCGTTCTTGCGCTCGCGCTTCGACAGCCGGTCGATGTACAGGTAGCCGTACAGGTGGTCCGTCTCGTGCTGCAGGCAGCGCGCGAAGTAGCCGGTGCCGCGCACGGTGATCGCGTTGCCCTTCTCGTCCTTGCCGGTGACCACCGCGTAGTCGGGGCGGGCGAGTTCGGCGTACGCGGTCGGCACCGACAGGCAGCCCTCGTTCGAGTCGTCGAGGCGGCGCTGGTCGGCGGGCAGCTCCTGGAGGACCGGGTTGCAGACGACGCCGGTGTGGCGCACGCCCTCGTCGTCCGGGCAGTCGTACACGAAGACCTTGAGGTCCACACCGATCTGGTTGGCGGCGAGACCGACGCCCTCGGCGGTGCGCTGGCTGGCGAACATGTCGTCGACGAGCTTGGCGAGCTCGTCGTCGAAGGCGGTCACGTCCTTGCACTCCTTGTGCAGGACGGGGTTGCCGACCACGGTGATGGGCCGCGACGTGCCCCGCTCGCGGTACGCCGCCTCCCGTGCCTCACAGTCCTCCGTGTCGATGACGAAGCCCTCGTCGTCCACGGGGAGCACGCCGGAGTGCTGCTGATCGGTGTCCTGCTGGGCCATGACCGGAGTAAGCCTTCCTAGGGAGACGAGTACGTCCACAAGGGTACGGGGAGGTAGGAGGCGCCCCTTCAGGGGCGCGGGGAACGGCGCGAGCAACCACACACGGCCCACACCCGGCAGTGCGTCCTAACAGACCTCTTCGAGATCCCGCCAATCCCGCGAGTCCGGCGAATCCGCCACCCACCCGTCGAGCAGCCCCCGCACCAACGAAGCCGGCGCGGCCACCCCGCACTCCCGCTCCGGCACCCACAGCTGCCCGTCGGTCCGGTGCCCCAGCGGCCCGGGGTGCCCCGGCTCGCTGTGGTCGTGCGGATCGAGGTGCTCGCCGTCGCCCTCGTCGGACGGCATCCGCGACTCCGAGCACATCCGGCACAGCAGCCGCACCGACGACGACCAGTCCTCCGCGGCGAAGCCCGCGTCGGCGGCCAGCCGCTCCAGCGCGTCCCGGTCGGCCTCGGTGGCGGCCTCCAGGAGCACCACCCACGTCGGCACCGGCGACGGCGCCCACAGCTCGATCTCGTCGAAGACGGGGTACGAGTGCCCGGCCGCGGTCGTCCGCTCCCCGTGCGGCACCCCGTCGTGCAGCACGACCTCGCCCCAGCGCCGCCCGGACGACGGCAGCGGAATGGACAGCACCTCCATGCGCGCCGGATCGAGCCTGCGGCCCCACACGACCTCCGCCTCGCCCTCCGGCGACAGCCGCACGGCGGCGCTGCCCAAATCCATCCCGGTCGGCTCACCGGCAGCGGCGGCGCCGCCCGGCACCTTCAGCCCGTACGCCTGCCAGGCCCGCCGCGCCAGCGGCCAGTCCTGCAGCGCGGTCGCGGCGATCCCCACGTTCCACCAGTCGGGAGCACCGGTCTCCCGGTCCAGCAGCGCCACCGCACGCAGCCCGGCCGTCCTGGCCTGCTCCCAGTCGTGCCGGAACTTGTGCAGCAGCGCGAGGTTGAACCAGGACTCGGACAGCCACGGCTCCAGGTCGGCGGCGCGGGTGAGCAGCGCTCCCGCGTCCTCGTAGCGACCGTCGCCGATCAGCGTGAACGCACGATCCGTGGCCTGCCGCCAGGAGGCGGAGGGCCGGTGCCGTCCCTTGCCGAAGATCCTCACGATTCCCGCCTGCCGATGCTCGAGGCCTGCGCCCCCGGACGCCGCGCGTTCGCTGCGATTCCTGCCTTCATTCGCATCCAACCACGTACGGTCGGACGCCCGCTCATTACCCATGGGTTACCCAGCCGACCCTAGGCTCAGACCGGGGTGCGACACCACTCTGGCCAGGGCTTCCACGACCTCCGGCTGGTACTCGTGGCCCGTGGCCAGACGCAGCCGTTCCAAGGCCGCCAGCGGCCCCTGAGGGCCCTGTTCCCTGGCCATCTCGTCGTACGCGTTCGCTGTCCGCACAATCCGGGCGGTGAGGGGCTGTTCACGGTACGGATCGGCCTGCCGCTCGACCACCACGGCGATCCGGGCGTCCACGCCGGTCTGCCGGACGACGGCGCCGCCGAGGAGCGCTATCCGCCGCTGCTGGGCCGGCGGCAGCGCCGCGGTGGCGCCTTCCACCACGGGGTCGACCAGCGACAGCTGCCCGATGTCGTGCATCAGGGCCGCGTACTCCAGAACGGTCAGATCGGGACCGGAGAGCCCCAGGTCACGCCCTATGGCACGGCTCAGCGCCGCCACCCGGTGGGCGTGCCCGTGCGGGGTGTACCCGGCGATCTCGGTGGCGCGGGCCAGCGAGGCGATGGTCTGCCGGTAGGTCTCCTTCACCGCGGAGTACCGGCGGAAGGCCAGCTGGGTGAGGAGCAGCGGCAGACTGATCACGGGCAGCGCCCACAGCCCGGCGACGGCGACGGCGAGCGCCATGACCGCGCCGGTCGCGCACACCGCGGAGCCGATGCCGAGCATGGCCCGCAGCTCGTCGCGGAGCAGCGGGCCGAACGGCCACCGGGTCCTGGCCCTGGCCATGGCGGCGGCGAGCACGGCGTCGCACAGCGCGGTGAGCACGAGCAGTCCGGCGATGAGCAGGGCGTAGTACGCGCCGCCGCCGAACCACTCCGCCAACTTGCCCTGGTTGTAGAGCGGTTGGAAGCAGACGGCGGCGAAGGCGACCGTCAGCACCCGCCGCGCCATGTGGTCGAGGGTGGGCCCCCTCCCCCGGGCCACGTGCGGCACGCACCCGACGAGCGCGCCCGCCACGGTGATCGCGACGACCTGCAGCACCCCGTGCCCCGTGGGCTCCCCCGCCACCTCTCCCAGCAACGCGTACGCGAGCGCTCCCGCGGCCCCGAGCGGCGCGGGTTCCCGGTCCCCGCCCCCGCCCCACCGCGCCAGCTCCCCCACGGCGACCAGCACCCCGAAGGCGACGGCGACCCCCCGCTCGTCGATCCCCTCCCGGACGGTCCCCACGAGAGCGACGAGGGTGACCCCCAGGGCAACCCCATAAACCCCAAAGAAAAACCCCCGCCCCACCCCTGCCTTCGCCTCGGACACCCTGCCGCCCGCCCCCGGCTCCCCGCCCGTAGCGCGCGACCCCGCCCCCGCCTTGGGCACCCTGCCGCCTGCCCCCGGCTCCCCGCCCGTGACGCCCAACCCCGACCCCGCCTCGGGCAACCTGCCGCCCGACCCCGCCCCCGACCCCGCCTTGGGCAATCTGCCGCCTGGGGCGGCAGGGTGGGCAAGGCGGCCCCCGGTGCCGCGCAACGATTCGCCAGGGCCGGACCCCGTGGAGGACAGCCCACCCCCGGTGCCGCGCAACGATTCGTCAGGCCCGGACCCCGTGGCAGGCAGCCCACCCCCGGTACCGCGCAACGATTCGCCAGGCCCGGACCCCGTGGCAGGCAGCCCACCCCCGGTGCCGCGCAACGATTCATCGGGACGGGACCCACCCCCCGCCCCGGCCCAACGCTCCGGCTCCCCCGGCCCAGGGAACCTCACCGCGACGCCGCCCCCGACACCGGCACACCCTCCACCCGCACCGACGCCACACCCACCTCGTCCGCCGTCACCACGGGATGCCACCCGTCCCGCCCGAGCACGGCCACCAGCGCCCGCACCATCACCGGATCGAACTGCGACCCCGCACACCGCTCCAATTCCGCCAGGGCGACCGCAACCGGCCGCGCCCGCGAGTACGTCCGCGTAGAAGTCATCGCGTCGAACGCGTCCGCCACCGCCACCACCCGCGCGAACTCCGGAATCTGCGTCCCCACGAGCCCGTACGGATACCCGCTCCCGTCCAGCCGCTCGTGGTGGTGCAGGATCGCCGCCCGCGCCTCACCGAGGAACCCGATCCCGCGCACCATCTCGTGCCCGTACTCGGGATGCAGCTGAATGACCTCGCGCTCCTCGGGCGTGAGCGGCCCGTCCTTGCGCAACAGCCGCGTGGGCACGCCGAGTTTGCCCACGTCGTGCAGGATCCCGGCGAACCGGAGCACCTCCACGCGCTCCTCCGCCATCCCCAGCTCGCGCGCGATCATCATGGACGCCTGCCCGACCCGCTCACTGTGCCCGCGCGTGTACCCGTCCTTGATGTCGACGGCCTGCACCAGGGCCCTGATGGTCGCCTGGTGGGCGGCGCGCTCCCGCTGGTACTGGGCGAACACCCAGCAGGAGATGTACATCGGCAGCAGTACGAGGAGCGAGGCCACCGGCCCGTACGGACTGGCCCACAGCACCGCCATCACCAGCCCCGCGAGCCCGTGCACGACGACCGGCGCCAGCGACCGCAGGAAGAGGCCGCGCCAGGCGGTGCGCAGCGGTACCCGCTCGGCCGTCGCGAGGATGCCGCCGTCGAGCACGGTCAGGACGGCGCAGAAGACGAGGGCGGCGGCGCAGCCGGGCACGAGCGCGTACGGGAAGCGCGGCGCGGAGACCGCCCCGGGCCCGCCGAGCGCGTCGAAGACCCGCGCCGACGCCCAGATGCCGAGGGCGAGTTGGGCCGCGCGCCAGATCCGGCGCAGCCACTTCGGCCGCTGCTCGACACGGGCCAGCAGCGCGCCGGGCACGGCCACCAGCGCGGCCGCGGCCGGCGGCAGCAGAAACGCTCCTGCGAGCAGGACCGGGAAGAAGGTGCCCATACCCCTGGGCGCGCGCCGGCCGATGATCCGGCAGCGGCCGACCTGCTCGCACCCCGCGTACACGCACGCGAGCAGCCCGACGGCGGACCAGGAGGTGCCGGGGGAGAACGCGGGCGCCGTGCACACGACGCCCACAGTGACGGTCAGGAACACATACGCACCGGCCATCGGCGGAACCGACCGCATGCCCAACCCCCTCCCCGTGACGTTCAGTTCACGGAGTCCAGAGATTAGGCCGCCCGTCACGCCGCCCGGGCGGCATCGCGGGGATTACCGGGGCCAGAGGCCCCGGATTAGCACGATCGGGTGAACCACATCCGGAACTGGGACAACTCCCGTTCCCCACAAGGAAGTTCCGGACCCTCCGGGCCGGCAGACAGCCGACCGGGGCGGGCCGGGCCGGCTCAGGCGAGCGGCTTGCCCAGGCCCTCTTCGGGCGTGGCCTGGCCCGAGCGGATCAGATCGATCCGCCCCATGACCTTGGCCCGCAGGTCGCTGGGCACGTCGTCATGGCCGCAGCACCGCTTGACCAGCTTCTTCACGGCCTGCTCCAGGCCGTACTTCTCCAGGCACGGGCTGCACTCCTCGAAGTGCACCTCGAACTTGGTGCAGTCCGGGTCCGGCATCTCGTGGTCGAGGTACTCGTAGAGATGGTCCAGGACCTCACTGCAGTCCGTCTCGTGCGGCTCTCCGCAGCTCATGAGCCCGAGCCTTTCGCTTCGTTCGACTCTCCGGCGCCGGCCGGGACGAGCCCGCGGTCACGGGCGTAGTCCTCCAGCATGCCGCGCAACTGGCGGCGTCCCCGGTGGAGCCGGGACATCACAGTCCCGATGGGTGTCCCCATGATGTCCGCGATCTCCTTGTACGCAAAGCCCTCTACGTCCGCGAGATAGACCGCGATGCGGAATTCCTCGGGGATGGCCTGCAGCGCCGACTTCACGTCCGAGTCCGGCAGATGGTCGAGCGCCTGCGACTCGGCGGAGCGCAGACCGGTCGACATGTGCGACTCGGCGCGGGCCAGCTGCCAGTCCTCGATCTCCTCGGCGGCACTGCGCTGGGGCTCGCGCTGCTTCTTGCGGTACGAGTTGATGAAGGTGTTCGTGAGGATCCGGTACAGCCACGCCTTGAGGTTGGTGCCCTCGCGGAACTGGTGGAAGGACGCGTACGCCTTGGCGTACGTCTCCTGCACCAGGTCCTCCGCATCCGCCGGATTGCGCGTCATGCGCAGCGCAGCCGAGTACATCTGGTCGAGGAACTCCAGCGCGTCCCGCTCGAAGCGCGCACTGCGCTCGGCAGACGTCTCCGCAGGCTCGGGCTGCTCGTCCGCCTGGCCGTGTTCGGTCCCTGCGTCGGTCCCTGTGACCGGACCCACCTCCTCCAACGACGTCGCGGAACCCGGAAAGGTCCCACTCGAATCGGAGGATAGACGACGATCCGGTCCGCCCGCCGCCCGAATAGGAGCGGTCTTGGCCGCGCTCAGCACCGTCCACTCCAGGTCAGGAGTGGTGGCGCGGCTCGGGCAGATGGTCGAACCCATGCGGCGGACTTCCTCTCGTACGAACTCTGTGCACCGACATTCGGCACAACAGTCGTCCCGCACTCAACATTCCCGGCCGCTACGGGAGTGACCGGGTCCACGCGACGACGGCGTCGGTGATCACCGCGAGGGCCTCGTCCTGGGTGAGGTCGGCGCGCTTGGGCACCGCGAATCCGTGATCCCCGTACGGGACTTCGACGATCTCGTACGTGTCCTCGGCCGGGAACTCGGCGGGCCTGCCGAACGGGTCGTTGCCGCCCTGGACGACGAGGGTGGGCACGCCCGCACCGAGGAGTTCGTCGGCGCGGGACTTCTCCGGCTTGCCCGGCGGGTGCAGCGGGAAGCTCAGCGCGAGGACGGCGGCGGCGCCCAGTTCGGTGGCCGTGCGGCAGGCGACGCGGGCGCCCGCGCTGCGGCCTCCGGCGATCACGGGTGGGCCGGCCTGGGCCAGGGCTGGCCACACGCCCCGCCAGCCGGTGTCCAGGGTCTTCGGGGCGGGGGCCAGCTTCTTTCCCGCCACCCGCCACGGCTGCTCCACCAGAGCGACGGTCACTCCGTGGGCCGGCAGGGTGGCGGCGAGGGCCTGGAGGTCGCGGGCCTCGATGCCGCCGCCCGCGCCGTGGCTCGCGGCGAGGGTGAGTCGCGGGCGCGGAGCCGGATACCAGGTGATGCGGGCTTCGCCGGTCTCGGTGTGCACGGTTTCAGTGGTACGGGTCACCGGGCAATGGTGCCCCGCCGCAACGACCGCGACGGGGGTGGGGTGGTGCGTGTCTCGTGGGCGGGTGCGGGTCCGGTGGGGCTTCTCGCGCAGTTCCCCGCGCCCCTGAGATGCGCACTGCGTGCGCCATCTCAAGGAGCGCCCATGGGGCTGCGGCGCAGCCGCACGCTCCAGGGGCGCGGGGAACTGCGCGAGAAGCCCCACCGGCCCGCAGGTCGCGACGAAAGACCAGCCCGGCCGACGCAGTCGGCATGTCAGGGGCGCGGGGAACTGCGCGAGAAGCCCCACCGGCCGGCGGTCGGCTGAGATGCCTGCCGGCCACGGCGAGCCGCCGTTCCTTGAGGGGCGCGGGGAACTGCGCGACCAGCCCCACCGGCCCGCAGACGCCGATCGGCACCGAGCCCCGCGGCGACACGGCGGGCCCGGTCAGAACAGGGTGCCCTCCTCCGGGGCCTCCAGTTCCTTCAGGAGTTCGGGACCGTTGTTGCGCACGTTGCTCACGGCCGTCGACACCGGATACGCCCGCATCAGCCCCTCCGGCGGCGGAGCCAACAGCGTGCGCAGATCCTCGACGTCCGTCCGCGCGGGATCGAGCCACGCGTCCCACCGGTCGGCCGTGAGCATCAACGGCATCCGGGGATGGATGTCGGCGAGGGACCGCGGCCCGTCCGCGGGCGCCACGCCCAGCGGCCCGGTCTCGGCCTCCGTGGTGATCACGGAGCACGTCACCCACCACGCCAGCGGATGCTCGTCGGGCAGCGTCCGGTCGCGCCAGAACTCGTACAGGCCGGCCATCGCGAACACGGACCCGTCCGCGGGCGTCACGAAGTACGGCTGCTTGCGCGGCCGCTTCTTCTTCCCCTCGACCTCCAGGTCCCGCTCGGCGGCCGCGGTCACCCACTCGTAATAGCCGTCCGCGGGGATGATGCAGCGCCGCGTGGTGAAGGCCCGGCGGTACGACGGCTTCTCGTGCACCGTCTCGGCCCGCGCGTTGATCATGCGGGCGCCGCCCTCCGGCGTCTTCGCCCAGGACGGCACGAGCCCCCACTTCAGCTTGCGCAGCTGGCGAACCGGACGCGGGTCCTCTGCGTCTTTCACGGGGCGGTCCATGACCGCGTAGACCTCCTTGGTGGGGGCCACGTTGAAGTCAGGCTCGTAGGCCTCCTCCGGCTCCCACTTCTCGATCTCGAAGATCCCTGCGAGATCCTCGGGCCTACGACTCGATGCATACCGTCCGCACATACGTGCCACAGTGCCAGAAGCAAGCCCTCCACCGAACGGGAGCCCGGAAAGACCATGGACGCCAGCCTCTGGGACCGGATCTTCGGCACCCAGTCCGACCCCGACCAGTGGGTGGTCATCGCCACCGGAGTGCTCGCGCTCGCGGCGATCGTCCCGCGCAACGTCTGGCGGCTCTCCCGCAACGCCATCACCATCGCCCACGAGGGCGGCCACGGGCTGATCGCGCTGCTGATGGGCCGCCGCCTCGACGGCATCCGGCTGCACTCGGACACCAGTGGTCTGACGGTCAGCCGCGGCAAGCCGACCGGTCTCGGCATGATCCTGACCGCGGCCGCCGGCTACACGGCCCCGCCGCTGCTCGGCCTCGGCGGCGCCGCCCTGCTCGCCGAGGGACACATCACCCTGCTGCTGTGGCTGGCCACGGTGCTGCTGGTGGCGATGCTGGTGATGATCAGGAACGCGTACGGGGTGCTGACCGTCGTCGTGGCGGGCGGCGCCTTCCTGCTGGTGTCCTGGCTCGCCGGACCGCAGGTGCAGGCCGCCTTCGCGTACGCCGTGGTGTGGTTCCTGCTCCTGGGCGGCGTACGGCCCGCCTTCGAGCTGCAGGGCAAGCGGCGGCGCGGGGGCGCCGGGGACTCGGACGCCGATCAGCTCTCGCGCCTCACGCACGTCCCGGCGGGAATGTGGCTCTTTTTCTTCCACGCCGTCTCACTGTGCTCACTGCTGGGCGGCGGTCGCTGGCTGCTGGGGCTGTGAACAGGTCGCTCCGCCGCAGCCCACTAAAGTAAAGGCATGACCACGAACCCCGCGCACACCGCCCTCTGGCCCGCCCCCCTCGCGAGCGGCGCCGTCGACGCGACCGTCCAGGTGCCGGGGTCCAAGTCCGTCACCAACCGGGCCCTGGTCCTGGCCGCCCTCGCCGCGGAGCCCGGCTGGCTGCGCCGCCCGCTCCGCTCCCGCGACACCCACCTGATGGCGACCGCGCTGCGCGCCATGGGCGTCGGCATCGAGGAGGGCGTGGGCCCGGACGGTTCGGGCGAGGCGTGGCGGGTCATCCCGTCGGGTCTGCAGGGCCCCGCGACGGTCGACGTCGGCAACGCCGGCACCGTGATGCGGTTCCTGCCGCCGGTCGCCGCGCTCGCCGACGGGCCGATCCGGTTCGACGGCGACCCCCGTTCGTACGAGCGCCCGCTGCACGCCGTGATCGACGCCCTGCGCGCGCTCGGCGCCCGGATCGACGACGAGGGGCGCGGCGCGCTGCCGCTGACGGTGCACGGCGGGGGCGCGCTGGACGGCGGCACGGTGGAGATCGACGCCTCGTCGTCGTCCCAGTTCGTGTCGGCGCTGCTGCTGTCGGGGCCGCGGTTCAACCAGGGCGTCGAGGTCCGGCACACCGGCTCGTCGTTGCCCTCCATGCCGCACATCCGGATGACGGTCGACATGCTGCGCGCGGTCGGCGCCCAGGTCGACACCCCGGAGTCGGGCGGCGAGCCGAACGTGTGGCGGGTCACCCCGGGCGCCCTGCTCGGCCGGGACATCACCATCGAGCCCGACCTCTCGAACGCGCAGCCGTTCCTGGCCGCGGCCCTGATCACCGGCGGCAAGGTCACGATCCCTGACTGGCCGGCGCAGACCACACAGCCGGGTGACGCGCTGCGCGACCTCTTCACGCGGATGGGCGGCAGCTGCGAGCTGACGGAGAACGGGCTGGAGTTCACCGGTTCCGGTTCCGTCCACGGCATCGACGCGGACCTGTCGGAGGTCGGCGAGCTGACCCCGGGCATCGCCGCCGTCGCGGCGCTCGCCGACTCGGAGTCCACCCTGCGCGGCGTCGCCCACCTGCGGCTCCACGAGACGGACCGGCTGGCCGCGCTGACCAAGGAGATCAACGAGCTGGGCGGTGACGTGACGGAGACCGCCGACGGTCTGCACATCCGCCCGCGCCGGCTGCACGGCGGGATCTTCCACACGTACGACGACCACCGCATGGCGACGGCCGGCGCGATCATCGGCCTGGCCGTGGAGGGCGTGCAGATCGAGAACGTGGCGACGACGGCGAAGACGCTGCCGGACTTCCCGGACATGTGGACCGCGATGCTCGGGACCGACCGGTCCTAGGGAGCATCACGATGCGCCGCTACGGCAAGCACACCGACGAGGACGACATCCGCCAGCGTCCCAACCGCAAGGGCAACCGGCCCCGGACGAACATCCGGCCCAAGCACGAGGACGCCGCGGAGGGCATGGTCCTCACCGTGGACCGGGGGCGGCTCACCGTTCTCATCGACGACGTCCCCGTGACCGCCATGAAGGCCCGTGAGCTGGGCCGGAAGGCGGCGGTCGTGGGCGACCGGGTGTCCGTCGTCGGCGATCTGTCGGGCAACAAGGACACGCTCGCGCGCATCGTCCGCATCGCGGGCCGCAGCTCCGTGCTGCGGCGCACGGCGGACGACGACGACCCGTACGAGCGCGTCGTCGTCGCCAACGCCGACCAGCTGGCCATCGTCACCGCGCTGGCCGACCCCGAACCGCGCCCGCGCATGATCGACCGCTGTCTGGTGGCGGCGTACGACGGCGGCCTCACGCCGCTCCTCGTCCTGACCAAGTCGGACCTGGCCCCGCCGGACAAGCTGCTCGAGCTCTACGGCGACCTGGACATCCCGTACGTCGTGACCAGCCGCGAGGAGTTGGAGAACGGTACGGCGGTGGCCCGGGTGCGCGAGCAGCTCGACGGCAAGGTGACGGCGTTCGTCGGTCACTCGGGCGTCGGCAAGACGACGCTGGTGAACGCGCTGGTGCCGGGCGACCGGCGCCGCTCGACGGGCCACGTCAACGCGGTCACGGGCCGCGGCCGGCACACGACGACGTCGGCGCTCGCGCTGCCGCTGCCGGACGACGCGGGCTGGGTGGTCGACACCCCCGGCGTGCGGTCGTTCGGGCTGCACCACGTGGACCCGTCCCGCGTCATCCACGCGTTCCCCGACCTGGAACCCGGCACGGAGAACTGCCCGCGCGCGTGCAGCCACGACGAGCCGGACTGCGCGCTCGACGCCTGGGTCGCGGAGGGCCACGCCGATCCGGCCCGGCTCTACTCGCTGCGCCGCCTGCTGGCCACGCGCGAGCGCCACGAGGGCGACTGACCTCAGCCTTGTTTGCTGCCGCCCACCGCTGGTAAAGGCATAATCGCACCAAGCCGGACGCAAGATCGAATCCTTACGAGATCAGTGGAACGCGGGAGGCACAGGGACATGGCGTGGCTGCTGGTCGTCATCGCGGGGATCCTGGAGACCGGTTTCGCCGTCTGTCTGAAGCTCTCGCACGGCTTCACGCGGCTGTGGCCGACGATCGCGTTCGCCGCGTTCGCGCTCGGCAGCTTCGGCCTCCTCACGCTGTCCCTGAAGAAGCTGGACGTGGGCCCGGCGTACGCGGTCTGGACAGGCATCGGGGCGGCCGGCACGGCGATCTACGGAATGATCTTCCTCGGCGACGTCGTCTCCACCCTCAAGATCGTCTCGATCAGCCTGGTGATCGCAGGAGTGATCGGCCTCCAACTCTCGGGCTCGGCGCACTGACACACGGGGAAGGGCGCGCGAAGGTTCCCAGGGGAAGGCGCACGGAGGTCCTCAGGGGAAGGCGCACGGAGGTCCTCAGGGGAAGGCGCACGGAGGTCCTCAGGGGAAGGCGCGGCGAAGCCGCAGCCTTCAGGGGCGCGGGGAACTGCGCGAGAAGCCCCACCGGCGGAAAGCCCGCGACGAAGCCCACACCCACCGAGCCGAACGCGGAACCACCCACCGCCCGGCAGCCCGCGACGAACCCGCACCCGCCCACCCGAACCCGGAAGCCCCACCTACCGCCGGACGGCCTCCCGCACCATCCGCCCCACCCCACCCTCCCCCGGCGGAGCCAACACACACGACAGAGCGAGCCGCACCGCCAGCTCGCAGTCCCGCGCCAGCGCCTCCGACTCGGTCTTGGCCGCCCCGGGCACCCCGAGCGCGGCCAGCGACCGATCGCGCACGGCGGACACGAAGTCGGCGGGAGCCGGCAGCGGCCCGTCCGCCCGCCGCTGCGCCGGCACGGCCGACGAGGACGGCACGGCCGACAGCGTCGGCGACGGCAGGCGCTCGCTCCAGCAGCCGGTGAGCGCGGCCCGCACCAGCGGATTGCGCCGCGCCGCGACCACCGTCCACTCCGCGACCATGTCGAGCCCGCCCTCCTTCAGGGCCCGGTCGACCCCGGCGAGGTACGCGTCGGCCTCCCGGCGGACGAGCGCCCGGGCGAGCCCCTCCTTGCTGCCGAACTCGTTGTAGAGGGTCTGCCGGGAGACCCCGGCGACCGCCGCCACGTCCACCATCCGCACCCCACCCCAGGGGCGCCGGCCGAGCGCGGTGTAGGCCGCGTCCAGTAGGGATTCCCGCGCTGCAGGCATCGTCGCCTCCCGGGCCGCCGGGTCCTTAACGGCTTGTTTCGCCAGAGTTGACGGGGTTGTCCGCAGTGTCAATAGCCCGCACGGCAAGCACTGGGCCCGGTACGGGATCAGGCCCTGTAGCAGCGGACCGACGACGATCGATACTGTTCACTCATGCCCGACTACCACGATGATCTGCGTCTCGCCCACGTCCTCGCGGACGCCGCCGACGCCGCGACGATGGACCGGTTCAAGGCTCTCGACCTGAAGGTGGAGACCAAGCCGGACATGACGCCGGTGAGCGAGGCGGACAAGGCGGCCGAGGAGCTGATCCGTGGCAACCTCCAGCGGGCCAGGCCGCGCGACGCGATCCTCGGCGAGGAGTACGGCATCGAGGGCACCGGCCCGCGCCGCTGGGTCATCGACCCGATCGACGGCACCAAGAACTACGTGCGCGGCGTTCCCGTCTGGGCGACGCTGATCTCCCTCATGGAGGCGGGCGAGGGCGGCTACCAGCCCGTGGTCGGTGTCGTCTCGGCCCCCGCGCTCGGCCGCCGCTGGTGGGCGGCGAAGGGCGCGGGTGCGTACACGGGCCGCAGCCTGACCTCCGCGTCGCGGCTGCACGTCTCCAAGGTGGGCCGTCTCGCCGACGCCTCCTTCGCGTACTCCTCGCTGACCGGCTGGGAGGAGCAGGGGCGGCTCGACGGGTTCCTCGACCTGACCCGAGCGGTGTGGCGCACCCGCGGCTACGGCGACTTCTGGCCGTACATGATGGTCGCCGAGGGCTCGATCGACATGTGCGCCGAGCCGGAGCTCTCCCTGTGGGACATGGCGGCGACCGCGATCGTCGTGTCCGAGGCGGGCGGCACCTTCACCGGCCTCGACGGACGCCACGGCCCGCACAGCGGCAACGCGGCGGCGTCGAACGGTCTGCTCCACGACGAGCTGCTGAGCTACCTGAACACCCGCTGACCGGAGGCCGGGGGCGCTGCGGGCGCCCCTGAACTCGCTTCCCGCGCCCCCTTGTTGGTGCTCCCTTTACCTGTAACTCTGAGAGTCCCCCCACTTGTGAACTTGTGAACCGCTTCTTGTTGAGCGGTTCAACAGGTGCCTCCCACAGGAAGGTGGCTCCATCCATGCTCGTCCGTGACGCCATGAGCACGATGGTCCTCACCATCGGTCCCGCCCACACCCTGCGACAGGCGGCCCGCCTCATGTCCGCCCGCCGCGTCGGAGCCGCCGTGGTCCTCGACCCCGACGGCTGCGGCATCGGCATCCTGACCGAGCGCGACATCCTCAACTCACTCGGCCTGAACCAGAACCCGGACGCCGAGACCGCCGGCACCCACACCACCACCGACGTCGTCTTCGCCGCCCCGGCGTGGACCCTGGAGGACGCGGCGGACGCGATGACGCACGGCGGCTTCCGCCACCTCATCGTGCTCGACCAGCAGGAGCCGGTCGGCATCGTCTCGGTCCGCGACATCATCCGCTGCTGGGCCCCGGCGAGGCGGCCCGCCCCGACCCTGACCGTCTAGGCACGACGAGCCGGGCGCGAAGGGCCGGGCACGACAAAGAGGGCCGGCTCCCCGAAGGGAACCGGCCCTCCCGCTCTCGGCAGGCGCCCGGGTCAGCTAGCCGCGCAGGGCCATGACCGCGGCCTCCGGACGCGTGCCGAAGTCACCGCGGGATCCTCAGGCCAGGTCGAACCGGTCGAGGTCCATGACCTTGCTCCACGCCGCGACGAAGTCCTTGACGAACTTCTCCTTGGCGTCGTCGCTCGCGTAGACCTCGGCGACGGCACGGAGCTCGGAGTTCGAGCCGAAGACCAGGTCGGCGCGGGTACCGGTCCACTTGACGGCACCGGAGGCGTCGCGGCCCTCGAACTCGTCCTGCGCCTCGGACGTGGACTTCCACTTGGTGTCCAGGTCGAGCAGGTTGACGAAGAAGTCGTTCGTCAGCGTGCCGGGACGCTCGGTGAGGACACCGTGCTTGGAGCCGCCGTGGTTGGCGCCCAGGACGCGCAGACCGCCGACGAGGACCGTCAGCTCGGGCGCGCTCAGGGTGAGCAGGTTCGCCTTGTCGAGCAGCAGGTACTCGGCCGGCAGGCGGTTGCCCTTGCCCACGTAGTTGCGGAAGCCGTCGACGGTCGGCTCGAGCGCGGCGAACGACTCGACGTCCGTCTGCTCCTGCGTCGCGTCCACCCGGCCCGGCGAGAACGGCACCTCGACCTGCACGCCGCCGTCCTTGGCCGCCTGCTCGACGGCCGCGGTGCCCGCGAGCACGATCAGGTCGGCGAGGGAGACCTGCTTGCCGCCCTTGGCGTTGAACGACTCCTGGATGCCCTCGAGCGTGCGCAGCACGCCGGCGAGCTCGTCCGGGTTGTTCACCTCCCAGCTGCGCTGCGGCTCCAGGCGGATCCGGGCGCCGTTGGCGCCACCGCGCTTGTCGCTGCCGCGGAAGGTGGACGCCGAGGCCCAGGCCGCGGAGACGAGCTGCGCGGTGGTGAGGTCCGAGCCGAGGATCTGCTCCTTGAGCGCCGCGACGTCCGCGGCACCGATGAGCTCGCCCTCGCGCGCCGGCAGCGGGTCCTGCCACAGCAGCACCTCGGAGGGGACCTCGGGGCCGAGGTAGCGGACGACCGGACCCATGTCACGGTGCGTCAGCTTGTACCAGGCGCGGGCGAAGGCGTCCGCGAACTCCTCCGGGTTCTCGTAGAAGCGCCGCGAGATCTGCTCGTAGATCGGGTCGAAGCGCAGCGAGAGGTCGGTGGTGAGCATCGTCGGAAGGTGCTTCTTCGACGAGTCGAAGGCGTCCGGGATGATCGCCTCGGCGTTCTTCGCCACCCACTGGTGAGCACCGGCCGGGCTCTTGCCGAGCTCGTACTCGTACTCGAAGAGGTTCTTGAAGAAGAGGTTGCTCCACTCGGTCGGCTTCTCGGTCCAGGTGACCTCGAGACCGGACGTGATGGCGTCCTTGCCGACACCGGTGTTGTACGTGCTCTGCCAGCCGAGGCCGAGCTGCTCCATCGGGGCGGCCTCGGGGTCCGCGCCGACGTTGTCCGCGGGACCGGCGCCGTGGGTCTTGCCGAAGGTGTGGCCACCGGCGATGAGCGCGACGGTCTCCTCGTCGTTCATCGCCATGCGGCGGAACGTCTCACGGATGTCGCGGGCGGCGGCGACCGGGTCCGGGTTCCCGTTCGGCCCCTCGGGGTTCACGTAGATGAGGCCCATCTGGACCGCGCCCAGCGGGTTCTCCAGCTCACGGTCGCCCGTGTAGCGCTTGTCGCCGAGCCACTCGGTCTCGGGACCCCAGTACACGTCCTCCTCGGGCTCCCACACGTCCTCGCGGCCGCCGGCGAAGCCGAAGGTCTTGAAGCCCATGGTCTCCAGCGCGACGTTGCCGGTGAGGACCATGAGGTCGGCCCAGGAGATGTTCTGGCCGTACTTCTTCTTGACCGGCCACAGCAGACGGCGGGCCTTGTCGAGGCTGGCGTTGTCCGGCCAGCTGTTGAGCGGCGCGAAGCGCTGCTGACCGGCGCCGGCGCCACCGCGGCCGTCGCTGATCCGGTACGTGCCGGCCGAGTGCCAGGCCATCCGGATCATCAGCGGGCCGTAGTTGCCGAAGTCGGCCGGCCACCAGTCCTGCGAGGTGGTGAGCACCTCGGCGATGTCCCGCTTCACGGCCTGGAGGTCGAGGGAGTTGAACGCCTCGGCGTAGTCGAACTCCTCGCCCAGGGGGTTCGCCACCGCCGGGTTCTTGGCGAGGATCTTCAGGTTCAGCCGGTCCGGCCACCACTGACGGTTTCCACCGCCCTGGGTCGGGTGCGCCGCGCGCCCGTGCGCGACCGGGCAGCCACCCTCACCTTCCGCCTTCGGGTCAGTGACGATTGCTTCATGGTTCTCGGACATTGGGGGCGCCCTTCCGGAGTTGTCCTGTCACTTGGCCTGAGCCGTGCTTGATCCTACAATGGACAATGTCTAAGTCAAGCAATGCTCCAAGGTTACGCCCGTTCGGGACCTGGGTCCCCTGACTGTTAGGCTGGTCTTTATGAGTGACCTGTTGGAACGACTGCGCGGACGCGGCTGGCGGATGACCGCGCAGCGCCGCGTCGTCGCCGAGGTCCTCGACGGGGATCACGTCCACCTGACGGCCGACGAGGTCCACTCCCGAGCGGTCGCGAGACTTCCCGAGATTTCCCGGGCCACCGTCTATAACACCCTGGGTGAGATGGTTTCGCTCGGCGAGGTCATCGAGGTGGCGACGGACAAGCGCGCGAAGCGCTACGACCCGAACGCGCACCGCCCCCACCAGCACCTGGTCTGCGCCCAGTGCGGCCAGATCCGCGACGTCCACCCGACGGGCAACCCCCTGTCGGCCCTCCCGGACTCCGAGCGCTTCGGCTTCACGATCTCGGACGTGGAGGTCACGTACCGCGGCCTGTGCCCCAACTGCACGACGGCGGCGTAACGCCCCTTTCCCGACCACGCGAGGCCCGCACCGAACGGTGCGGGCCTTTCGCATGCGCCCCGCCAGGGGCGCGGGGAACTGCGCGAGCAACCACGACGCCCCGCACCCGACGACGAACGATGCACCCCCCACGCACCCCCTTCCGCAATCTGACGACCCGTCATATTCTCGCGGGCGCCCACCACACTCCACCGCACCCCCGGAGGGCCCCGTGCACCACAAACTCCGCGCCACAGACCTCACCCGAACCTTCGGCACCACCCACGCCCTCGGCCCCCTGGACCTCACGGCCGCCCCCGGCGAGTTCGTCTGCGTCGTCGGCCCCTCGGGCTGCGGCAAGTCCACGCTCCTGCGGATAGCCGCGGGCCTGACCCGCCCCTCCACCGGCACCCTGGAGATCCGCACCACCAGCCCCCGCCCGGCCGCGATGATCTTCCAGGACTACGGCATCTACGACTGGAAGACGGTCCTGGCCAACGTCCGCTTCGGCCTCGACGTCCAGAAGGTCCCGCGCAAGGAGGCGAACACCCGGGCCCGCGACTGGCTGTCCCGCATGGGCCTCGCCGACTTCGCCGACGCCTATCCCGCCGCCCTCTCCGGCGGCATGCGCCAGCGCGTCGCGATCGCCAGGGCGCTGGCCGTCGAGCCGGAGATCCTCCTGATGGACGAGCCGTTCGCCGCCCTGGACGCCCAGCTCCGCACGATCCTCCAGGACGAGCTCCTCGCCCTCACCCAGGCGACGCACACCACGACCCTCTTCATCACGCACAGCCTGGAGGAGGCGATCCTCCTCGGCGACCGGGTCCTGGTGATGTCGGCGCGCCCCGGCCGGGTGATCGCCGAACGCCGCCCGCCGTTCCCCCGCCCGCGCACCGGAGACATCCGCAGCACCCCCGAATTCACCGCGCTCAAGGGCGAGTTGTGGGACCTGCTGCGCGGCGAGGTGCACCAGGAGGCGGTCCCGGCATGACAACCACGACGCCTGCCGAGCAGACCGACGACGTACTGGTCCGCGCCCCCGGCCCCCAGGAACTCCACCCCACCCGCACCCGCCGCAGACACCGCACCCTCGAACTCTCCCTCGCGGTGGCGGTCCCCCTGGCCCTGGTCCTGCTGTGGCAGCTCGCGGCCGCCCGGTCCTGGATCGACGACCGCGTCTACCCGGCGCCGTCCACGATCCTCGCCGACGGCTGGGACCGGGCGGCCGACGGCGACCTGTGGCCCGACGTGTGGGCCACCCTCAAGCGCGTCCTCGCGGGCTACGCGATCGGCACCGTCACCGGCTACCTCCTGGGCCTCCTCATGGGCTCGGTCCCCCTGATCCGCGCCGCGCTCGAACCGCTCCTCGACGCCCTCTACGTCGTCCCGAAGCTCGCCCTGCTCCCGGTCTTCCTGAACATGTTCGGCCTCGGCGAAGGCCCCCAGATCGCCCTGGTCGCGGCGACCGTCTTCTTCTTCGTGTGGATCTCCACCATGGCCGCGGTGCTCTCGGTCCCGGCCGGCCACCGCGACGCGGGCCAGGTCTTCGGCGCCTCGCCCTGGCAGATGTTCCGCCACGTCCTGCTGCCCGCCTCCCTGCCGGCCGTCCTGGTCGGCGCGCGCATCGCGGCGGGCGTCGCCGTCCTCGTCATCGTCGCCTCGGAACAGATCGCCGCGGCGGACGGCCTCGGCCACCTCATCTTCGACGCCCGCGCCCTCTTCCAGAACGACGTGATGTTCGTCGGCATCGTCTGCGTCGCCGTCCTCGGCGTCGTCTTCTCCGAACTGGTGCGCCTCGCGGGCCGGCTGCTCACCCCCTGGGCCCCGCGCGACCGCGGCCGCGGCCAGTCCTGACCCCACCACCCTCACCTTCTTCCCCTCACCTTCTTCTTCTCCCCCCACTCCCTGTCTCCTCCCCGTTCCACGCGACGTCCCGTACGGAGGCTCCATGCGCACGAGAACCATGGGCACGGCCCTGCTCCTGACCGGCGCGCTCATCGCCGCCGCGACCGGCTGCGCCAAGAACGACACCCCGTCCGACACCGCCGCGAAGCCCCGCACGATCAAGGCGGTCGCGGGCTGCGGCAAGGGAAGCTGGACCGACCCGTCCGACCTCGCGCCCGACCGGAAACCGGCCCGCTGCGCCTCCGGCGCCCCCGCCCCGGTCCAGCTCGCCAAGACCCGCAAGCTGACGATCGCCACCGGCACCCTGGCCGCCGAGTACGTGGCCCCGCTCGAAATGGCCGTCAAGAAGGGCGAGTTCGAGAAGGAGGGCCTGGACGTCACGCTGAAGGTCCTGCCCACGCCCGACGCGCTCCCCCTCCTCGCCAAGGGCGACATCGACGCCCAGTGGGCGGCGCCCGAGGCGGCCGTCATGAACGGCATCCTCGGCGGCTTCGACATCAAGTGGGTCGCCGCGAACTTCTCCCCGGGCCCCGGCTCCAAGAGCGGCCTGTGGGTGCGTCTCAAGGACGGCCAGAGCGCGTCCCACGTCGCCATGGCGGGACGGAAGATGGGCACGATGATCGGCAAGGGGTCGGTCATCTCGTACCCCATGGACACGGCGCTCAAGAAGCACGGCGGCGGCCTCGACAAGATCCAGTTCCAGCAGCTCGGCTCCGCCGACGTCCTCACCGCGCTGCAGAACGGCGGCGTCGACTCGGCCTGGCTGCTCGACCCGGTCTGGCGCAAGGTCGACGGCGACAAGCGCTTCGCGTTCCTCGGCGGCCAGCCCCAGGGCGAGCCGCTCGGCGGCCTGCTGTTCGGCCCGAAACTCCTCAAGGAGGACCCGGACGCCGGCGTCGCCTTCCTGCGCGCCTACATCCGCACGGTGAACACGTACTTCGCGGGCGACTACAAGAAGGACCCCGCCTTCGTCGCCGAGCTGGCCACCCTGCTGAAGACGGACAAGGCGGTCCTGGAGTCGACGCCGTCCCTGCGCATGGACTGGGAGATCCGCTCCGGCACGACGGACCGGCTCCAGAAGGCGTACGAGGCGGCGGGCGTCTCGAAGGGCGATCCGCTGCCGGAGTCGAGGACCGTCGACAGGAAGCTGTACGAGGAGGCGGTGGGCCACAGGTCCTGACACGTGCCCGGACATGCGCCGAGGCCCGGAGCTTTACGGCTCCGGGCCTCGGACTTTCAGTAGCGGGGACAGGATTTGAACCTGCGACCTCTGGGTTATGAGCCCAGCGAGCTACCGAGCTGCTCCACCCCGCGTCGGTGAACCCAACTCTATGTCACGCCCCCGACCAGCGCAAATCCATTTCCCCGCGCCCTGCACGACCGTGCCCTGCGCCGGCCGCGCCCTACGCCGACAGCTCCTCGCGCAGCGCGTCCCGCAACCGCCCGGCCCGCTCCGCGACCTCCGCGGGCCCGAGCTCCACGGCCCGGGACGCCCACTTCTGCCCCTCGACCAGATCACCGCGCCGCGCCCGCAGCAGAGCGAGCCTGAGCGCCGCCCGCCCGTGCCCGGAGTCGGCCGCCCGCGTCCACCACAGCGCCGCCTCCGGCTCGCTGCCCTCCCGCGCCAGCAGCAGCCCCAGGTTGAACGCGCCGTTCCGCGACCCGGCCTCGGCCGCCTCGCGGTACCAGCGCGCCGCCTCGACGACGTCGCCGCGCGCCGCCGCGAGCATCCCGACCCGCACCTGGGCCCGCCGGTGCCCGTGCTCGGCAGCCCGCTCGTACCACTCCTCGCACTCGCTCTTCACGGTGACGGGCTCGCCCAGCTCGTGCCGCACCTCGGGCGGCCGGCGCACGTCGAGCAGGGAGGCCAGCCGGTACGCCGCCTCCGGGCTGCCGCCCCCCGCCGCGCACCGCAGGTGCCGCTCGGCGCTCTGCTCGTCGCCCTCGCGCAGCCGCGCGATGCCGACCTGGAGCGCGGCTTCCGTGTGCCCTCCGGCGGCGGCCCGCTCGTACCACTGGACCGCCTTCTGGGCGTCCGCCTCGTCCTCGCGGCCCGCGTACAGGATGCCGAGGTTGAAGGCCGCGTCGACGCTGCCCGCCTCGGCCGCCTTGGAGAACCAGGGCTCGGCGCCGACCGCGTCCCCGTTCTGCAGGAGCAGCACGGCGAGCGCGTTGGCCGCCTCGCGGTGACCCGCGTAGGCGGCACGCCGGTACCAGCCCTCGGCCTGCGCCGTGCGCTTCTGCTCGGCGCAGAGCAGGCCCAGGTTGTACGCGCCGTTGTTGTCGCCCGCGTCCATGGCGGCGCGGTACCAGCGCTCGGCGGTCTGGGTCTCGCCGCGCTGCGCGTGCAGCGCGCCCAGCGCGTTCGCCGCGTTTCCGTCGCCGTCCTGGGCGGCGCGCAGCCACCACACGGCGGCGCTCTCCTCGTCACCGGCGTCCCGCAGCAGGAAGGCGAGGGCGCACGCGGCGCGCGGCTCGCCGTCCTTGGCGGACGTCAGGTACCAGCGCCCGGCCTCCTTGAGGTCGCCGCGCTTCTCCAGGATCGCGCCGAGGTGCAGGGCGGCCCTGCGGTGTCCGCGCGCGGCGGCCTGCCGGTACCACTGCTCGGCCTCTTCCGCCGGGTTCTTGTCGTCCCCGGCGACGAGCACGTCGGCGCCGCCCTTGCGGTCGAGCGCGCGGGCGAGGCGGTAGGCGGCCTCGCGGTGACCGCGCTCGGCGGCGACCCGCATCCAGCGCTCGGCGCCGACGTCGGTGCGGTGCTCCAGGAGGTCGGCGAGGGCGTACGCGCCCAGCGTGTGGCCCTGCTCGGCGGACTGGCGCAGCCAGTACTCGGCGGCGGGCTCGTCACCGCGCTCGCGGTGGTACCGGCCGAGGGCGTGCGCGGCGGCGGCCGAACCGGCGACGGCGGCGACCCGCCACCATCCCGCGGCCTCGTCCGCGTAGCCGCGCTGGTGGAGCAGGACACCCAGATTGTTGGCCGCGGCCCGGTCGCCCTCGCCCGTGGCGGCACGCAGCAGGGGCTCGGCTCCGTCGAGATCACCGCGGCGCAGCAGCATGGCGCCGAGGACACTCATCGCCTCGACGTCGCCGGCCTCCGCGGCCAGCCGCTGGCGTGCTTCTTCTGCCGCCTCGCCGGGTTCGTCCCGGCCGGAAGGCTGCACAAACCGCCCTGTCTCCAACAGAGTTGCCTTGTCCCCCATAACGTCCATCGTCGCACCACCTGCAACCCGGGTACACCTGGTATACCGCAGCCCGTGAGGTCACTTCAGCGTTTTGTCGACATGCCCACAGAGAGATAAGTGAAACACAGTTTTCCCAACTACCCCCGGGCGGAGCAGTGTTCGCACGTACTTGGTACACACTTCGCACATGCCAGTGGCTCGTGACACCCGGGCCCTTGACGCACCGAAGGCCCGGAAGCTGATGCTTCCGAGCCTTCGATCATCAGTAGCGGGGACAGGATTTGAACCTGCGACCTCTGGGTTATGAGCCCAGCGAGCTACCGAGCTGCTCCACCCCGCGCCGTTGTGTTCAAACCGTACCACGGCGCGAGGGGGCGGCTGACTCAGCCGCCTGCAGCCTCCTTGTCGTCACCGTTCTTGGCGCTGCCGCCGTCCGCCTTCTTGTCCGCGCTGTTGTCCGCGTTCTTGTCCGCGTTCTTGTCGGCGTTCTTGTCGGCGTTCTGCTTCGCCTCCTTGTCGGCCTGCGTCTGAGCCTTCTCGGCGCGCTCCAGGGCGTCCTGCAGCTTCTCCTGCGCGTCCCCGTAGGCGGACCAGTCGCCGTCCTTCATGGCCTTCTGGCCGTCCTCGAACGCCTTCTCCGCGTCCGCGAGCGCTTCCTTGACGGTGGAGTTCGCCGGCGGCGTCGTGTCCCCGCCCGGCTTCTCCGGCTCGGCCGGGGTGGCCCCGTCCACTTCGAAGGCCTGGTTGAGCGCCTCCGAGAGCGAATTGGCGAAGCCGTTCCTGTCGCCGTACGAGACCGCGACCTTGCGCATCAGCGGGTACTCGGAGTTCCGGCCCTGTGCGTAGATCGGCTCCACGTAGAGGAAGCCCTTGTCGAGCGGCACCGTCAGCAGATTGCCGTACAGGACCGTCGAGTCGGCGCCCTTCATGTCGCGCACCCAGTTCGCCACCGGATCCCAGGAGTTGAGCTTGTTCTGCACCTGCTCAGGTCCCTGGACCTTGTCCTCGGTGACTCTCAGCAGCCTTATGGCGCCGTAGTCCTTACTGGTCGCGTCGGCGTCCACCGCCATGAAGGCCCGTAGGTTCGGCCGGCCGCTCGGCGTGAACGTCGTCGTCAGCGAGAACTGCTGGCTGGTCTGGCCCGGCATCTTCATGGACAGGTAGTACGGCGGGACCGCGCTGTTGTCCTTCTTGGTCGGGTCGTTCGGCACCTGCCAGGCGTCGGACGCGTTGTAGAACTGGTCCGAGTCCGTGACGTGGTACAGGGTCAGCAGCTCGCGCTGGACCTTGAACATGTCCTGCGGGTAGCGCAGGTGCTCCTTCAGGTCGGCCGGGATGGCGCTCTTGGGCTCGACCGTGTCGGGGAAGGCCTTCTGCCACGTCTTCAGGACCGGGTCGGCCTCGTCCCAGGCGTAGAGCTTGACCTCGCCCGTGTACGCGTCGACCGTCGCCTTCACCGAGTTGCGGATGTAGTTGACCTGGTTCTGCTGGGCCACCACCGCACGCTGGTTGTCGCCCTCGTTGAGGGAGTCGGCCGTGGTGTCACCGAGCGTCGTGCGGGACGCGTACGGGTACCCGTTCGACGTCGTGTAGGCGTCGACGACCCACTTGATCTTCCCGCCGACGACCGTCGGATAGGCGTCGCCGTCGATGGTCAGCCACGGCGCGACCGCCTCGACGCGCTCCTTCGGCGTGCGGTTGTACAGGATCCGCGACCCGTCGCCGATGGCTCCGGAGTAGAGGATCTGCGGCTCGCTGAAGGAGACCGCGTACGCGGCGCGGTTGATCGGGTTGGAGAGGTTGATGCCGCTGTTGCCCGTGTAGCTGGTGGTCTTCTGCGTGCCGTCGTCCTGCTCGTAGTCCAGCTCCTTCTGCGGCCCGCCGACGATCGAGTACTGCGTCGTCTTCTCGCCGTAGTAGATGCGCTGGTTGTAGTCGCCCAGGTCACCGGTGGTCGGCAGGCCCGACTCGGTGAACTGCGGGGCGCCCTGCGAGGTGGACGTGCCCTTCGCCGTCACGGCTCCGTAGCCGTGCGTGTAGACGAAGTGGTCGTTGATCCAGTTGCGCTTGTCGAGCTTGCTCAGGTTCAGCTCGCGCAGGCCGACCACGGTGTCCTGGCCGTTGTAACGGTCCACGTCCAGGGTCGTCGGGAACTGGTAGTACTTCCGCTGCTGCTCCAGCTGCTGGAAGGTGGGCGACACGACGTTCGGGTCGTTCAGCCGGTAGCTGGCCGCCGAATCGGCGTCCGTGCGCTGCGCCTTGGTGTCGTCGCCGCTCTTGCCGCTGTAGTCGACGGGCGTGGCCTTGTCGATGCCGTACGCCTTGCGGGTCGCCTCGATGTTCTTCTCGATGTACGGGGCTTCCTTGGACTGCTCGTTCGGCTGGACCTGGAACTTCTGGACGATGGCCGGGTACAGGCCGCCGATCAGGATCGCCGAGAGCACCATCAGGCCGAAGCCGATGACCGGCAGCTGCCAGGTGCGCCGCCACAGGGTGGCGAAGAAGAGGATCGCGCAGATGACGGCGATGCAGAACAGGATCGTCTTCGCCGGCAGGTACGCGTTCGCGTCGACGTAGCGCAGGCCCGTCCAGTTGTCCGTCGCCTTGAAGTCGCTCGACTTCACCGCGAGCCCGTACCGGTCGAGCCAGTACGCGACCGCCTTCAGGGCCACGAACACGCCCAGCAGGACGGACAGGTGCCCCGTCGCGGCCGCCGTGGCGCGCGCGCCCGGGCTGGTGATGCGCAGTCCGCCGTACAGGTAGTGCGTGAGCGCGGCGGCGACCAGGCCGATGACGGCGGCCGCGAAGCCGAAGCCCAGCAGGAAGCGGTACCAGGGCAGGTCGAACGCGTAGAAGGACACGTCCATGTGGAACTGCGGGTCCTTCTGGTTGAAGGGCACCCCGTTCACGAACATCAGCCACGTGCGCCACTGGCTCGCCGCGGACGCGCCCGCGATCAGGCCCACCAGGGCGGTGATCCCGAGCAGCAGCCACTTCTTGAAGGGCGCGATGCCCATCCGGTAACGGTCGAGGCTCTGCTGCTCCATCGACATGGCGCTCAGCGGCGGGCGCAGGCGGTGCGCCAGCCAGACGTTCACCCCGACGGCGAGCGCCATGAGCAGACCGAAGATGAAGAACAGCCCGATCTTCGTCCACAGCATCGTCGTGAAGACGGACGAGAACTTGACCGACCGGTACCAGAGCCAGTCCGTCCAGAACCCGGCGAACATCACGAACGCCATGCCCAGCACGGCCAGGACGCCAAGCGTCAACAGCAGCGTCCGGGCACGTCGGGACGGTCGGCCCACTCTGATCCGCGGCCCCGTCGGGCCCCCGCCGCGGTCCGGCATCTGGAAAGCCAAGGTGCGCACCTCGAAAGTTCAGTAATCGATCGGTCAGGCCCCCGAGATCGCGGACCCATCACCTATGCAACTTACTCACGCTTTACTCAGTTCCCGGTTCGGGGGAGGAACGAGGCAGGATTGTGACCATGTCCAACACTCCTATGGCAGCGAGCCCCCTCACCCGGGCCGTCCTCGAGATCGACGAGTACGCCTCCGGCCTCGGCTGGGACCAGCCCGCGCGCCTCTTCGCCCTCGTCGACACCGCCGCGCTGCGCGCTCAGGAACCCGCTCTCGCCGCCCAGCTCGGCCTGGAGGGCGAGCAGGAGGCCCCCGGCCTCACCCCGATCGAGCAGGACGAGGTTCCCGCCGACAAGCCGCTGGACGAGTTCCTCGGCACCATCGCGTGGCCCGACGCCGTCGCGGGCTGCGCCCTGACCGTGGAGCGCCTCATGCTGCCGCCGTCCGCGGAGGCGTCCGTCCCCGAGGGCCTCAGCGACAAGAAGCTCGCCAAGTGGGTGGCCGAGCACCCGGACCGCCAGGAGGTCCGGATGACGGTCGCGGTGCTGCGCGACGGCACCCGTGACTCGGCGCTGCGGCTGCGCGAGAAGGACTCGCCCACCGAGGTCCTCACCGGGGCGGAGCTCGTCCCCGGTCTCGCCGAGGCACTCGCGGCGACCTTCGCCGACTGAGCTGCCGCGCGTTCCTGAGTTCTTCCTCACCTACGTAGAGGGGCGCCGCCGGAACATCCGGCGGCGCCCCTCTACGTAGTGCCGTGTCTCAGCCCTTGGTGGTGCACGTGGGCAGGTCCGCGGTGTCGCCCTTGCGGATGTCGGCCAGCGCGTCCATCGCGTCGTCGATGGTGTCCACCTTGACCAGCGTGAGCCCGGCCGGGGTGTCCGCGGCCGCGGTGGCGCAGTTGTCCTTGGGCGTCAGGAAGTACTCGGCTCCCTTGTCGCGCGCGCCGACCGTCTTCATCTGGATGCCGCCGATCGGGCCGACCTTGCCGTCGTCGTCGATGGTGCCGGTGCCGGCCACGAACTTGCCGCCGGTCAGGTCGGTGGGCGTGAGCTTGTCGACGATGCCGAGGGAGAACATCAGGCCGGCGCTGGGGCCGCCCACGTCGGCGAGCTTGATGTCGATCTGGAACGGGAAGGTGTGGTCGGTCCCGGCCTGGATGCCGACGATCGCCCGGCCGTCCTCCGCCTTGTCCGTCTTGATCGTCACGTTCTCCGTGCGGGTCGCCTCCTTGCCCTCCTTCTCGGCGGCGGCCGCCTCCTTGACGGGGACGACGGTGAAGACGACGTTCTCACCGGGCTCGTGCTTGGTGACGAGCTTCGCGACGTCGGCGGGCTTGGTGACCTTCGTGCCGTCGACGGCCTTGATGACGTCACCGGCGTGCAGCGCGCCCTCGGCGGGGCTGTCCTTGACGACTGTGGAGACGATCACCCAGGACTTCACGGGGATGTCCAGCTCGTTCAGGGCGGCGACCTTGGCGCTCTCCTGGGACTGGCTGAACTCCTCGGCGTTCTCCTGCGAGGACTGCTCCTCGGTCTGGCCGTCCGGGTAGAGCGTGTCGTGCGGCACCACGATGCTGTCGTGGGCGAGCCATCCGTAGACGGCCGACACCAGGTTCATGTTGAAGTCGGCGCTGGTGACGCGGACCGTCGTCATGTTCAGGTGGCCCGACGTCTCGTACGTCTTGTGGCCGGAGATCTGGATCACGGGTTCGCCGTCGTGGTCCGCGAGGGTGTTCACCGTCGGTCCCGGGGACATCTCCGCGTAGGGCACCTTGATGAGCACCCCGGCGCAGAGCAGCGCGATCAGGATGAGGGTCGAGGCGAGCATCGTCGCGGTGCGGCGTGGCATGGAACGACAGTACGGGACGGGCCTGTCAGTGCACCTGTGGGGCCGGGCCGTACGAGGTCAGGTGCCCGAGTGCGACTTCTCCATGGCCTCGCGGAAGCGCGCGTAGCCGCTGAGTTCGGTCACGTCGCCCGTCTTGTGGCGATTGCGACCGGCCCACGTGCCCCACAGTCCGGCGCCGACCGCAGCGACAACCGGAATGAGCAGCCACATGAGAGCTGTCATGCCGACCTCCCGACCCCATGAGCAACCGCAACTGACTGATCAGCAGATTAACCATCCGCAGTGTCAACGCTCGCCGCAGGGGTGCGGTTACGCAACCGGAACCTCAGCAGGCGCCCACCCACTCCTCCGTGCCGTCGGAGAACGTCTGGTGCTTCCAGATGGGCACTTCGTGCTTGAGGTCGTCGATGAGCTTGCGGCACGCCTCGAAGGCCTCGCCGCGGTGCGGGCACGAGACGGCGACGACGACCGCGAGGTCACCCACCGTCAGATCACCGATCCGGTGGACGGCCGCGAGGGCGCGCACGGGGTACTCGGCGACGACCTTCTCCGCGATGCGCCGCATCTCCGCCTCGGCGGTCGGGTGGCAGGAGTAGCCGAGCCTGTCGACGTCGGCCCCGCCGTCGTGATTGCGCACGGTCCCCACGAAGAGCGCGGTGCCGCCCGCCGCGTCGTCACCTGCGGCCCGGAAGACCTCGTCGAGGGAGAGCGGGGTCTCACGGATGGCGAGCAGCTTGATCGGGTCCTGCGCCGCCTGCTCACCGGGATGGTCGTGCTGGGTGGGTGCCATGCCCACATCGTGCCGCACGGCGCCGACAACCGTGAATAGCGCTTTCGACCGGCACGCGCGCGTACCGGATTGGAGGCTCGTCCAAACGCTTCGCCCGTACGGGCCGCCCAGCCACTCCGCACGGCGTTTGGCGGTCTTCAGATGCGGCGCCTCGCCTTGCGGACCCGGCGCACGACGGCCGCCGTGCCGAGGAGGGCCACCGTCGCGCCCGCGGCGCCCGCCGCCGTCGCGTCCTTGCGGCCCAGCCGCCGGCCGGCCACCGTGCGGCGGCCCGCGACCTCCTCCAGGAGCTCGGCGAGGACCTCCTCGTTCGTCCACTGGGGGCGCCAGCCCGCGTCGTGCAGCCGGCTGCCGCTGACGACCCACGGGTACATCGTGTAGGCCAGGTCGCCGGCCGGGGACGGGGTGAGTCCGATGCGGTGGAGGCGGGCCGCGGCGCCGAGCGCGACTGCGGACGGCAGCTCCATGCGGCGGATCCCGCTGAGCTCCTCGACCTCCTCCTGCTCCAGCCAGCCGTCACAGCCGACCGCGAGCTCCCCGTCGACCTTCTCCAGGACCGCGTACTCCAGGGCGCTGCACAGGTCCTCGACGTGGCAGAACTGCCAGGCGGGCCGCGAACCGGCCACCACGAGGAGCCGCGGCGACTCGAAGTACCTGGTCAGGGCCGTGTCCGTGCCGCCGACGAGCACCGCGGGACGCACCACGGTGACGTTCAGGCCGGGGTGGGCCCGCGGGGCGCGGCGGGCCAGCCGCTCGACCTCCAGGAGGTCGCCGACGCCGGTCGCCTCCGCCGTGGCGCGCAGTTCGGCGTCCTCGGAGAGGGGAAGCTCGTTGTCGGCGAGCGCCCCGTAGACCATCGTCGAGGTGCACAGGACGACGCGGTGCACGCCTGCGGCGGCCGCGGCCGTCAGCACGGTCTGGGTGCCGCGCACGTTGTACGCGGTGCGGGCGGCGGCGTCGGACTCCAGGTCGAGGTCGAGCGCCAGGTGCACGACGACGTCCGCGCCGCGCAGCTTCTCGGCGATGGCCGGATCCCGTACGTCCAGGATGTGCCAGGTCGCGGACGTGCACTCGCCGCGCCGCTCGTCGATGGCGAGGACCTGCTTGATCGCGTCCGAGGCCGCGAGCCGCTCCGTGAGCAGGGCGCCGACGCCGGAGGCGGCACCGGTGACCGCGACGACGGGTCCGCGCACGGCGGGACTGGTTGAGGGGTTTCGCGCTGCGCGAACCTGCGGATCTGGGGAACTCACCGGGCGTCTCCAGCGGTTGTCTTCAGTACGTACGTGTATGACGCGTACGTACCAGGAGGCATCCATCCTGCCGCAGGCCATGAGTCGGCGAAGCACCGAGGCCCAATCCCGCCATGGTGTCTACGCTGGGTGTGTAGTCGGGCAGTCGCCACCGGGGCAGAACCGGTGGCCTTACCAGCCGAGGAATCCCGTGAGTGACACCCCATTCGGTTTCGGCCTTCCGCCGGAGGAGCCGGACGACGGCGACGAGGGCAAGAAGAAGGACCAGCAGGGCGGTGGCGGTCAGGGACCGGCCAACCCCTTCGGATTCGGGTTCCCGGGCCTGCCCGGCGCGGGCGGTCCGGGCGGCGAGGGCGGGGACAACCCGTTCGCGGCGATGTTCGGCTCGATGAATCCGAACGATCTGGGGGCGGCGTTCCAGCAGCTCGGCCAGATGCTCTCCTACGAGGGCGGGCCGGTGAACTGGGACATGGCCAAGGACATCGCCCGCCAGACCGTGTCCCAGGGCACGCAGGACGGCGTGAAGGACGCGAGCGTCGGCCCCGCCGACCGCACCGCGGTCGAGGAGGCCGTGCGCCTGGCCGACCTGTGGCTGGACGACGCGACGTCGCTGCCCTCGGGCGCCGGCTCGGCCGTGGCGTGGAGCCGCGCCGAGTGGGTCGAGGCGACGCTCCCGGTGTGGAAGGAGCTCGTCGACCCGGTCGCCGAGCGCGTCGGCATGGCCATGGGCGACGTGCTGCCCGAGGAGATGCAGGCCATGGCCGGGCCGCTGATCGGCATGATGCGCTCCATGGGCGGCGCCATGTTCGGCCAGCAGATCGGCCAGGCCATCGGGGTGCTCGCGGGCGAGGTCGTCGGCTCCACCGACATCGGCCTGCCGCTGGCCCCGGCCGGCAAGGCGGCGCTGCTCCCGCTGAACATCGAGGCGTTCGGCAAGGACCTCGGCATCCCCAAGGAGGAGGTCCGCCTCTACCTGGCGCTGCGCGAGGCCGCCCACCAGCGGCTGTTCTCGCACGTGCCGTGGCTGCGCTCGCACCTGTTCGGCGCGGTCGACGGGTACGCGCGCGGGATCAAGGTCGACACCACGAAGCTGGAGGACGTGGTCGGCCAGTTCGACCCGCAGAACCCGGAGCAGATCCAGGAAGCCCTCCAGCAGGGCATGTTCCAGCCGGAGGACACTCCGGAGCAGAAGGCCGCCCTGGCCCGCCTGGAGACGGCCCTCGCGCTCGTGGAGGGCTGGGTCGACGCGGTGGTCCACGCGGCCGCGAAGCCGCGTCTGTCGTCCGCGGACGCGCTGCGCGAGACGCTGCGCCGCCGCCGTGCGACCGGCGGTCCCGCGGAGCAGACGTTCGCGACGCTGATCGGCCTGGAGCTGCGTCCGCGCCGTCTCCGTGACGCCTCGCGCCTGTGGGCGTCGCTCACGGACGCGCGCGGTGTCGACGGCCGGGACGGTCTGTGGGCGCACCCGGACATGCTGCCGACGGCGTCCGACCTGGACGACCCGGACGGCTTCGTGCACCGCGAGCAGCTCGACTTCTCGGAGCTCGACAAGATGCTCGGCGAGGCCGCGGGCGGCGCCACGGGCGAGAAGCCGAACCTGTCCAAGGACGAGGGTCCCGAGCAGGGTTCCGACCAGGGTGAGGACGACAGCGACAAGTGAGCCTGTACGACGACGCGGTCCTCGTGCTCAAGGGTTACGAGGACCAGCCGGAGCTGCGCCAGGCCTACCTGGACCACCTCGCCGCCCACGGCGAGGCCGCGATGTGGAAGCCCTGCACGGCGGGGCATCTCACCGCGAGTGCCCTGGTCATCGACCCCGAGCGCGGCCGGGTGCTCCTGACCCTCCACAAGAAGCTGCAGATGTGGCTCCAGATGGGCGGCCACTGCGAGCCCGGCGACGCGACGCTGGCGGCCGCGGCGCTGCGCGAGGCGACGGAGGAGTCCGGCATCCCGGGTCTGACGCTGCTGTCCGGCGGCCCGGTCCGGCTGGACCGGCACCCGATTCCCGGCCCGTGCTCGCAGCACCTGGACACGCAGTACGCGGCGCTCGCGCCCGCCGGTGCCACGGAGGCGATCAGCGACGAGTCGCTGGACCTGCGCTGGTTCCCGTACGACGAGGTCCCCGGGGTGGCGGACGCGTCGGTCGTGCGCCTGGTCGAGGCCACGCGCGCTCGCCTCTGAGGGCTGTGCGTGCGTACGGGTAAGGGGCGGGCGCCATGGCGCCCGCCCCTTACCCGCGTCTCTCCGGTCGGAGTCAGCTCCAGACGTTGCCCTGGTTCTGCCCCCGGGCGCCCTGCTGGCCCATCCCGAACTGCGCGGCGACGCCGCCGCCGATCTGCGCGTTCTGCGGCGGCAGCAGCTCGCTGGGCTGGACGAGCGCGTAACCGCTGCCCATGAAGCTGAGCTCCCAGCCCTCGCCGGTGTTGCCGCGGCGCCGCCAGACGCCCGACGAGTGCGTCTGGGCCTGCATCTGCACCCGGAGCCCGGTCGACCAGGCGACGATGGCGTCCGCGTCGGCATTGACGTACTTGTCGGGCGTGACCTGGAGCATCAGCGGCTGGCCCGACGTCATCAGGGCGACCTTGCCGCGCCCGGTGATGTTGAGCTGGTACTTGCCGGACCCGGAGATCCCGAACTGGCTGTCCACGGCGATGACCTCGTGGTGCAGCGACGAGTCCATCGCGAGCACGTAGCTGCTGTCGACGGTCAGACCGTCCTGCTCCACGTCCACGACGTGGATGTACTGGGCGAGGTTCGCCAGGTACACGACGCCCTGCCCGTGGCAGCGCATCAGGCTGAGTCCCTCGCCCGTGGTGGCGCGGGCGCGCCGCTGCCCGGACGTCTGGTACTCGGCGTCGAACTCGACGAGCCCCTGGTAGGCGACCATCGATCCCTTACGGGCGACGAGGTCGTCGTGGCCCTCCAGGACCACCCGCAGCATCTGCGGGTTCTGCACCGTGTAGCGCTCCTGGGACTGCTGCTCGGCGTATGCGAAAAGCGGGCTCTGCATGGTTGTTCGCTCCCCCTCAGCCCCGGACTCGGAGGCGGTCGGTGCTGTCCTCACTGGGCTGTACGACGACGATGCCTTCGCCGGAGAAGCCCATCTGGTAGGCCTCGCCGCTGCCGCGCCCGATGAGCGAGCCGGCGCGGAAGCTGCGCTTGCCCTTCACCTTCAGCTTGGGCGACCAGGCGATGAGCGCGTCCGGGTCGACGTACGTCTCGTCCTCGCCGCGGCCGCAGTCGACCACGATGGGGGTGCCGCGCGAGGTCAGGGCGACGAATCCCTGGCCGCTGATCGTGATGTTCCACAGGCCCTGCCCGGCGAACTTGGCGAGGCCCTTCACGCGCTCGACGCCCCACTGGAGGTGCGCGTCGAAGGCGAGCAGGTTCGTGCCGTTGACGGAGATGGAGTCGCCGCCGAGGTTGATCACGACGACGTCCGCGCCGTAGTCGGCGAGGTAGAGCAGGCCGTCGCCGGAGCACTTCATCAGCGGCGCGCCCTCACCCGTGATCCAGTCGCGGGCGACCTGGCGGACGGCGGGCGGGTTGGGCTCGTACTGGACGAAGCCTTCGTAGGCGACCATCGAGCCCACGCGCGCGAAGAGGTCGTTCCCGGTCTGCATGGCGACCTTCAGCATGTTGCTGCCGTGGTTCTCCATGCGGGCGGCTACGGGTGTCGGGGCGAAGCCCGCGAGTGGCTGGTTCATGACGGACTCCCTCAGACCTCGTACGGCTGGACGACGATGAAGTTGCCGGGTGCGCCCCGGAACTGCAGGTTCACGCCCTCGCCGCTGTGGCCGGGGTACGCGTTGCGCCGCATCCTGACCTGGCTGGAGACGATCGCCTGCGCGGCCGCGGACCAGGCCACGACGGCATTGGAGTCGGCGAACGTCGTCGGCGTCACCGGCAGCACGACGGGCGTGCCGTGCGTCTTCACGACGACGGTGCCGGTGCCCTGGAACTGCATGACGAACAGGGCGCCTCCGGGGATGCCGTGTCCTTCGATCCTGCGGACCTCGTGCTGGAGGGACTCGTCGAACGCCAGGACGTTCTCCGCGGAGACGCAGATCGCGTCGCCCTGCAGCTCGATGGGGTGCAAGTAGGTGGCTTCCTCGGCGAGGAAGACCTGGCCGCGGCCGGTGCAGCGCATCAGCTGCATCTCCTGGCCGGTGGCGTTGCCCACGATGCGGCCGGCGAAGCCGGCGCCCTTGTAGCTGAATTCGACCTTGCCCTGGTAGAGCACCATGCTGCCCTGCCGGGCGAGCACGGCCTGCTCGCCGCCCGCGCCGAGGTCGACGCGGATCAGCTTCTTGTTCTGCGGCGTCCAGCGCTGCCCGGTGGGCGCCTCGCGGTACTTCTGCAGGGCCGCGGCCACTCCGGGCGCGGGGGCCTGCTGCGGCACACCCTGCGGGGCGCCGTACGGGGAGGGCGCCGCGGGCTGCTGGCCGTAGCCGGGCGGCGCGGCCGGCGTCTGGTGCTGCTGGCCGTAGCCGGGCGGCAGGGAGGCGCCGCCCTGGCCGGGGACCTGCCCGAACTGCGGCTGCTGGGGCGGCTGCTGTCCGTACGGGCTCGGCGCGGGCGGCGGCGGCACGGTGCCGGGCGGCATGGACAT